>JAZDOF010000120.1:0-7887 GCA_043799015.1 Pseudomonadota bacterium
TTCCTCACGCGACGGTAAGACCGAGAAGGCATCGGTTATCCGCTGGTCGATTTCATTGCGGGCAGGAATGCGCGACAGCGCCTCGTTCAGGCGACGATTCACTTCGTCCGCGGAGGGGACGGCATCCAGAGCCATAGTCAGGCGCATGTCCACGAATTCAGCCGAAGGAAGTCCCGTTAAGGCCGCGTCGATGCGTCGGTTTACTTCTTCCGGCGACGGAATGGCGGTCAAGGCGTCATCAATTCGACGGCTTACGTCATCAGTTGACGGGATCCAGGCCAGTGCCGCGTCGATCTTCTCTCTTACTTCTTCGGCTGCCGGCATTCCGGCCAGCGATTGATCTATGCGCATGCCGACATCATCGGGAGATGGGAGCGAGGCGAGCGCCTCGTCTATCTTTGCATTGACGACATCCCCCGTGGGAAGACCGCTCAGTACGACATCTATGCGCCGATTAACGTCGGCTGACGACGGCAAGGCGCTGAGGACCGCATCAATCCTAGCGTCGATTTCCTTCGCCTGCGGAATGGCGGCCAAAGCGGAGTTCAGTCGCCGTTCAAGTTCGGCAGCGGAAGGAAATGCGCGCAAGGCCTCCGACAGTCTCTCCTCGATGACATCCGCTGAAGGCAGGGCCTCAAGAGCGGCTTCAATACGGCCGTTGACTTCTTCAGAGGAAGGTAGAGCAGCCAGGGCGGTGTCGATTCTGGCATCCACGTCGTCCGCGTTGGGAAACGCCGACAATACAAGCGTCAGGCGACGGTTCACGTCCTCGACCGAAGGTAAGCCCGAAAGCGCGTCTTGAATCCTCGACTCAAATTTCAGGTCGATATCCTCCGGCCCGGGAATGGCCGCCAGGGCGGCAGTCAGGCGACGCTCGAAATCCTCGGCTCTTGGGAACCCGGACAAAGCTGCGTTGAGTCTGCTCTCGACCGACTCAGCCGAAGGTATCGCACTCAGGGCACGTTCCAAACGACTGTCCACTTGGGCGGCCTGCGGGAACCTCGACAAGACTTCCGAAAGACGTGCATCGATATCCGCGGCCCCGGGAAATCCGGAAAGCGCTTCCTCGATCCGTAAGTCCACGTCTTCACGGGACGGCAGTAGATTGATACGGGCATCCAGGAGTGAATACAGATCATCGGCGGACGGAACCGCGCTAAGAGCCGCATCTATCCTCCCGTAGACTTCGTCGCCCGATGGTAGGGCGGCAATGACTTCATCGATTCCGGCCCTGATTTCCGATCCTGACGGCAAGCGATCGATCGCGGCCGTTATTCTAGCTTTGGTTTCCTCCGCTTCGGGAAGGCCGGCGAATGCGGCGTCCAGGCGTCTTTCCACATCCTCCCTGGAAGGCAGTCCTGCAAGGGCGACCTCTATCCTGCTGTTGAGCTCATCGCCGGACGGTAGCCCCTGTAGAGCCGTATCCACCCTGGATATGACTTCGTCATAGCTTGGTAGGGAGGCGGCCAAGGCCAACTCGAACCTATCGTTGATCGATTCGGGCGAAGGAAATCCAACCATTGCCGAATCGACCTTTTCGTCTATTTCATCACGGGTGGGGAACGCGTTGACGGCCTTTGCCAGGTTCTCTCGTACTTCTTCCGGTGACGGGAAAGAGGTCCTTAGTGCCAGTTCGATGCGTCCGTTGATCTCCTCCGAGGACGGCAACGACTCCATGGCCCGCTCAAGCTTTGCATTAAGGGTGTCCACCCAGGGAATCGCTTCGATCGCTCGTTCAATGCGCCCGCTCACCTCGTCTCCGGACGGGATGGAATTCAGTGCCGATTGGGCTTGTTCCTTAAGAGCGTCGAAGGCACGTACCGCGTCCGAAACCCGATCGATCCTCTCCCTTACCTCGTCCGCCGTGGGGATCCCTGAAAAGGCCTCTTCGATTCGGGTATTCACCGATTCCGCCGTAGGCAGTTGGGCCAACGAGGCATCCAGCCTTGCCTCGAAATCTCCTGACGACGGGATGCCTGCAAGCGCCTCGTCAAGTCTCGCAAGAAGCTCCTCCGATGAGGGCAGCGATCCTATGGCTTCATCAATTCTCCCTCGGATTTCGTCACCCGGAGGAATGGCCCCCAATGCTTCATCCATACGGAGTCGGATTTCCTCCGCGGTCGGGAGCCCGGCAAACGCGCTCTCAATCCGGGAAAGGACCGCGTCGGCCGTCGGAAGGCTTCCCAAGGCCGCGTCCACTTTGCCGTTGATGACATCTGCGGGAGGAATGGCGCTCAGTGCGGCATCCAGCCGGTTGTGGATTTCTTCGACTGAGGGGAGTGCGGAAAGTGCCTGGTCGATTCGTGTTAAGATCAAGTCCGCGGACGGGATTGATCCTATAGCCGCGTCGAGTTTCCCTTCGATCTCTTCCCGGTCGGGCATTGCGTTCAAAGCCGTGTCCCATCGCGTCCGAAGGTCCTCCGCGGAAGGAAGTCCGGCGGCCATGGCGTTGTCTACCCGTGCAAGAACAGCTTCCGATGACGGCAAACCGGCCAGGGCCGAATCGATCTTCCGCTCAATTTCCTCGGTGCGGGGTACGGCGTTCAATGCGACATCGAGCCTTTGATTGATTTCGGACGCGGAGGGCAAGCCTCCCAGAGCATCGTCAAGTCTCGCAATTACTATCTCGGATGATGGGAACGACCTACTCAGCGCTTCTCCAATCCTGGAATCTATGGCATCGGACGCGGGTATTGATTTGATCGCCGCATCAATGCGCTCATTTAGTGATTCCATTGCCTTCATGGCTTCCAGTGCGGAAGAAAGGCGTTGGTTGATTTCGTCGGCACTTGGTATGCCCGCCAGAACCGATTCGATGCGGTCCTTGAGCGCTTCAGCCGAGGGTATGGCCCCCAGGCGATCATCTATCTTCTTGTTGACTTCATCCGCGGTGGGAATTGATTTGAGTGCCGTGGACAACTGATCATCCACCCACTCGGCGGACGGGAAGGCTTTGAGCGCCTCGCTCAACCGCTTGTCCACATCCTCGGGTCGTGGAATGGCCTTCAATGCCTCCCGTATCTTGTCGTCGACCAATTCGGAGGAGGGGACAACCTTAAGAGCGTCGTCCAATTTCTTGTTGATATCCTCGGAAGAAGGAATTTTGCGCAGAGCTTCATCGATTCTTTGGACAAAGAGCTCCCGTGACGGGGCCATCCCCCTTATCGATTCGTCGAGTCTCACGGTAATCTCGTCCCTGGAGGGCAGGGCCGCACGAACCATCTCATCCACCCTGGCGAAGACGTCGTCTCGGCTGGGGAGTGCCTGAGCCACCTGATCGGATATCATCCGAAGGATTTCTTCCTTGGAGGGGTAATCCGCAGGCATGACAAGGGGCGCCGAAACCGCGGCTCCCATCGAAACAGACGCCTGGGGCACGGCCGCCGCAACCGAAACGGGGGCCGCTTCCTGCGCGGCCGGTGCCGGCGGGCCTCCGCGACCTTTCTGAAGGGCTTGCACCCCGGCGACCAATGCCCCGCCTGCGACTACTCCGGCAGCCACCGCCGCCGCGGTACCGAGTGACGGGCCGGCGGGCGCCGCTTCTTCCGGACGCCTGCGTTTCGGGCCCGGCCCTGCCTGGGCCGCAAGCTCCTCCACATCAAAGTCATCCGTTATTTCCAATACAGGCTCATCAGCCGTGGTCCTGCCGCGCGCTGCGGCCCGCTTTGCTTCAGCGGTTTCGCCCGAGGCCGCCAACGGTACGATATTGTCTACGATATCGTCGGCGTCGAAGGAAATCTCGTCATCCAGGTTAAGGTCTTCAGTATCATCTACCGGGAATTGCTCGGTGGGGAATTCCTCGGTCGGCACTTCTTGGCCGAAGAACTCCTGGGTGGTAAGCTCTTCACCCACGGCAGCCTCGTCGAGGGCCAATTCCTCGCCGGCTTCGTCCAATTCCCCTTCATCAACGCCTTCCTCGGCCCAATCATCAATGTCTTGGCCGGACATGGGCAACGTGGTGGCGTCAATGTCTATTCCGACTTCTTCTTCCTCTCCATGAATGGGTTCGAGGTCGTCCATACCGACTTCCCCGATCTCCGAATCGTCTTCCAGATCAATTACGTCGATATCGTCGTCGGTCACGGCTCCGAAAGGCTCTTCGCCGATCATGGAGTCGTCGTCGAGTTCCAGGTCTTCCGATGTAAGGACCGTTGAAGGGTCCTGCACTTCAAGAATTTGGTTGACTTCCGTGTCATCCGCATCCAATTCCGTGCCGCGTGCCGTTAGGGGCTCTTCTTCCGCTTCGTCCATTTCGAGTTCGAGTCCCAGGTCGTCGACGTCCATGTCGACGGTGACCGAATCGCGGCCCGTATGACCGTCATCTTCACTTCCCACGTCCATGGTGATGTCGGAAAAATCGGCCGGCCCGTCACCGCTTTCATCATCCAAGATATCGGACTCGATTTCGAACGAGGAATCATCCAACGGGGGCAAGCCTCCGTCATCCTCTCCAAAGTCCCCCACCAACTCAATTGTGGGCTCTATCGAAGGGCCGTCGTCTTCGAGGTCTTCAAGCCCCACGTCATCGAGGTTGAGTCTTACGGTGTCTTCGTAAGCGCTCTCCCCCGATCCGTCTTCTATATCGTCCAGTTCCGCCACGAGCGTGCCGGTGTCGATTTCGACCGTATCTCCCACTTCACTAGTGGTATCATCAAATTTATCGGAGAAGTCGGACATTTCTCGCACCTGTTCCGTCATTGAACCGGATTCGTCATCATCGAACTCGATGGTTATCTCGTCATCCAACATGCGCTGACCTGACCTTTGTCCTAGTAGTGATTCGACCGCATTCTTCAGTGATGCGCCGTCAATGGGCTTGGTAAGATAACCATCCGCCCCGGTGGTATGCACCTGCTTAGCCGGAGGACTCCCCGGGTCTCCCGTCAAGAGGAGAATCGGGACACTGCCGAATTCCTTCGATTCCTTGATCGGCTTAATGAGTCGCCAGCCTTCTTTGTCGGACAGGACCGCATTAAGGATGATCAAGTCGGGTTTGCGTCCTTTGATAGCCCGTTTGAGCTCTTCCGAACTACCTATACTTATCAACTCATTGTCGGCGCCTGAAAGGTAACGATTAACGGCTTCTCGGGATCGAGGGTCCTTGTCGGCGACGATAATGCGGTAAGGCATGGTGACCTCATGGCTTTTTTTAAAAAATACAACAAATTCGGGCAATCTGTCAAGTGATTTGGAAGTTGTGCTTGTGAACTTTTCCATAGCATCGGCGCGACTACGGAACTTTGCCAAGATGCCGACTGTCATCTCAGAATAGACGCGGCCTATCCATAGGCCGTCATCGAACCGCAAACACCTTAAAACATGGGGTTCGGATCGAATGCACGCGAACGTCAACAACCGTAAAGAACCCGACAATCCCGACGGCCCGCTTCTCCTCAATCGTGAAATGTGCGTTCCTCGCCTCGGTCACATGCCCCAAAACCGAAGGACGGAACCATATTATAGCCGAGAAAGGCCTGATGCGCACTCCGATGGAAGCCGCGTCGTTCCGACGATGACCCGGCCTATCGTTCAACAAGCGGAATTAGGCGCGGTCGATGTGTATCATCCTACGCCGGCGGGCCCCCGCGAAGGGCTCGGCAACCGGCATAATCACATTATGTTATGTGACTAACTTTTCGTAAATAAAGGAAAAACTTGACTAGTGTGTTCTTTTGGACTAAGGAGGTGGCTGACTCCAAGAAAGGAGATGTCGTACATGGAACTCGCAGCCCTCGCTACTCTTCAAGCTCCGATTGCCGATGAACATGGAATTTGGGCCATAGTCCTCGGGGCAGGCTGGGTAGTAAAAGGCGTAATGATAATGCTGCTCCTGTTCTCCATTGGGTGCTGGGCAATCATTTTGACGAAGACCATAACCCTTTCCAGGGCGAGAAAGGATACCCAGCTCTTCTTCGACGCATTCAGGGAATCTCGTAAGTTCTCCATCCTTTACTCCGAAGCGAAGCAACTTGGTAACAGCCCGCTTGCGCAGGTCTTCAAGGCCGGGTATGCCGAGCTTAATAGAATTACGAGGCTCCAGACGGCACACCAAAAGTCTTCGCCGGAATCAGGGCAGGAACCCGAATACGAACGAACCGGGATGGATAATATCGTCCGGTCCTTGCAGCAGGCGGTTACCGCCGAACGGACGCGCTTGGAGCGAGGCGTCAACTTCCTGGCGACCACCGGCTCTTCAGCGCCGTTCATAGGACTCTTCGGGACCGTATGGGGAATTATGGAATCTTTTCGGCGGATAGGCGCACTGAAGAGCGCTTCTCTGGCGGTGGTGGCCCCGGGAATCGCCGAGGCCCTCATCGCAACAGCGGCCGGACTCGCGGCCGCCATCCCTGCGGTCATATTCTACAACTACTTCTTGAACCGCATAAACACCATCGCGTCCGAGATGGACAATTTTTCCGCCGAATTGATCAATATAATCGAACGCATTTACTGGAAAAGGAAATAGGGCCTTCAGGGCATCCCGCTTTTCCAGGAGGGCAGTATGGGATTCAGTACATCCGGCCCCAATAGGCCCATGTCGGAAATAAACGTTACCCCGCTCGTGGACGTCATGCTGGTTCTGCTGATCATTTTCATGGTGACGGCCCCGATGATGCAGGAAGGGGTTTCCGTGGATCTCCCCCGGGCGACGGGCCAGCCTATCGAAAAGAAACAGGATGTTCAGGAGGTTATGATTGCGGTCTCCGGTGAAGGGGGTATCTTCCTTAACGAGAAAGCGGTTACGGAAGAAAACCTCCTCGAGCAGGTCAAGGAGAAGCTTGCTCAGAATCCTTCCTCAGAAGTGTATTTGCGCGCCGATAAGCAGGTCCCTTACGGAAAGGTCGTACGCATCATAGGGGCGCTCAAAGGCTCAGGAATAACCAATCTGGGAATAATTACCAGTCCGCAGGATGAACCGGCCGCCGGAAAATGATGGTACAACTTTCACGGTCCACCCTCGCCGCCCGACCGGTGATGCTTTTTCTGTCCGCCGGGGTTCACGCGGCCATTGCTTTATTGTTGACCCTGGCCTCGATCGGGACCTTGAATGATGTTAAGCCGCCGGAAAAAAGGGAAGTTACCAGGGTAAAGCTGCTGGACCAGCCCGTGGGGATTCCGCATGTGCGGAAAGTCGAGGCCGAAGAAGGAGGCCCCGACCTCGGCCGGATCCAGGAACCCCTGGATTCCCACGAAAGGCCGGAGGACCCTCCCGCAGTCGAAACAACGGAAATACTCGAGGCAAGATCATTGTCTCGGCCGGTAAAATCAACCGTGAAACTGAGAAAACGAAAAGGCCGTGAGCCCTTGGTGGTGGAGGGTCCGAAACCGCGCGAGAAAAAGGCCGCTGAAGACGGCGACAAAGCCCCGAAGGATCCCAAGGCGGCCCTTAATGATCGACTGGCGGAGCTCCGCGATCAGGTAAGCAAAAAGAAGGCCAAGGCTTCCGACGCGAACGCGGCCGGTGCGTCCGGAAAAACCGGGACTTCGGCTGCGGCTGGAGCACTTGGGAATGGCAGCGGTCATGTTGACGAAGAGATGATGAAATGGTTCGCGCAGGTGAGATCAAGCATCAATGAACACTGGTCGGTATTCGGTGAGAATGTGGCCAAGGACAGGACAACCCTGATAGGCATCAACCTTGCCGCGGACGGCGGCCTGCTGGACGCGGCGGTAGACAAAACCTCGGGGGACCCGGTTTTTGATAGGTCGGCCATGAGGGCCATATATCAGGCGGCTCCCTTTCCTCCGGTCCCCGAACAAGTCCTGGCACGGATAAAGGTTGCCGGCGGACTGGCGCTGCGATTCACGCCGAAGGGGCTCCAATGACGGATCTACGCCGAGGAAGGGCATACACCTGCCGGAGAGCTGAAACCGAGCGGCCTAGTA
>JAZDOF010000128.1:0-2757 GCA_043799015.1 Pseudomonadota bacterium
AATCTATCGACGCGAAGCACTGATTGTCAACGCTCATAGGACAGGGCCGCGTAACCATTCACTCTTGTGGGGCAGGCTTTCCAGCCTGCCGAGATCGGACTAAGAAAATTCGCAGGCTAGAAAGCCTGCGCCACGTTGAAATTGGAATTTCCCGGCCGTAAGTGAGTTACCTCAGAAAGAGCTTTTCGACCATGTCAGGTTTTGTTAACGAAATCACGGTGGGTGGGTTCGTTCCCGGAGAGTCGGTTCTACACCGCCTGGACCCTCGACTCAAGCTTCTCGGGTTCGTAGCTCTGGTTACCGCGTCCTTCGCCACCGGGAACCTCACGGCAGCAGTTCCGACGCTCTGCTTGACAGCCTGCCTGCCGCTCCTTTCCGGTCTGGGAGTTGGAATATGGTTGTCCGGTCTGCGAAGGTTCCGTTGGATGCTGGGAATAGCCGCGGCCACCGGACTCCTCCTAAACTGGGAAGGCAGGCCCGTGTGCGTCGCCGGACACAACCTCCCCTTTACCATGGAGGGGTTTCACACATCAGCATTGTTTACGTTGCAGCTCGCCGAAGCGATCGTCCTGTCGCTGGCGCTCACCTGCACCACGTCTCCGGCCGAACTCACAAGGGCTTGTGAATACCTGGCCGCTCCCGCGGCGTTTATCAAGGTCCCCGTGGGCGAATTGGGCCTTGTGATGCTCTTGGCCATGAGATTCATCCCGATCTTGCAGTTGGAACTCCGTAACATCATGGATGCCCAAAGGGCCAGAGGGGTGGATTTCGATCAAGGAGACCTGAGTTCGCGTCTGAAGAACCTGTCCGCCATAATAACGCCGTGCTTGATATGCGCGGTCAAGCGTGCCGATGCACTGGCATCGGCCATGCGGGCGCGCGGATACGAACCGGGCCGCCGACGGTCCGCGTATAAGAAGCTGCAATTTAGAAGGAACGACTTAGTCGCCGGCGCGGTCATCGCGTTGGTCATCATTCTGCCGGCCGTCCGGCTTGTTTGATATACGAGCCCCCGGGACGCGGCGGGCCAAAATTTTCACTCGTTTCTCCAGGAGATACATGATGTCCGACAGGAAGCCCCCTTGGGACAAGAAAGTACTTGACGCGATGGAGTCCGGCGCCGTCACGTTCGGATGGGACAGCGGCGAAGTGGTGACCCTTCATGCTCCGGAAGGGACCCTGGATACCATGCAATCGGCATGGGAGTGGATTGACGCACGTTTGAAGAGCTTCGCGGAAAATGAGGGAAAACCGCGCACACTATGTCTTCGGCTTACTTCGGGGGAGTTCCGGGGATTGCGTTTCCCTGATCCGTGCCCGGGTCCATTGGAGTAATAGGCTGTGGGAAGACGGCGAGCCCGGATTACTGAAGGGGCGACCGGCCGTCCCTCCTCCTTTGAGTTGCCCGGGCCCGGCGTGGACTAATACCGTTTCCCTTTTCAAAACCACGATGCTATAATCGAGGCGCCGCAATGGGTGTTAGGGAGAGAAGGGGTAAGAAACGTGAGGCGAATTCCAAATATTCTCTACATAGTCCTAGTGATTTTGGGCCTGTCCGCGTCGGCTCAGGCTCAGCAGTTCTCTTGGAATATCGGTATAGATTCCGCTTTGCGATTGGGCGTTCTCTTCGGTCAGGAAGGGGCACGCATACAGGATGTCCCGGGATCCTTCACCAATTCCTACCGAGTTGACTATGCGCCTCGGCTGCCGGTGGCCACCGCTCTGGTGGAGATCTCGCCCCACCCTGTACTCTCGGCAAGGATTGCAGGGGTGACGAGTTTTCTGGAAGGCGGCGTGGGGTCTTTTCACGGCACCTCGGCGACCGCACCGGCCCAATCGCCCTGGGATGTGAAACCTGATTTCAAGTCATGGGAGGCCGCAGGTCTGGTCCACATATGTAGCGGGGACGGCTATCGTTTCAGCTTCGTGTCCGGGTATCGGCAACAGGGGACCAATTACGTCGGGGATCCTTCCGGTGTCCAAGCGGCCGGTTCCTCGCTCAGGGACGAATTTAGGTCCTACGTTCCCTTCATAGGGTTTCAAACGGCAGTGTTTCACCCCTGGTGGAAGGCGCGTCTGGAAATACTGGGTTCGGTCTTTACCAACACGAGGTGTTACTCCCTCATCAAGGACGGCGCCGATGCCGTGGAGTACGACGGTAAAGCGGATAAAGGGGGACTGATAGAGGTGGAACTCGGGGGTACCGCTGCTCTTTCGCAAAGCGTGAGGATGGGGCTGTACGGGCGGTACACGTACCAAGACCTTCACGGCCGATCCACAAGGACTTTGTCGGGCGTCAATGCCAACTACGACCTTAGCATCGACCAAGCCTTCGGTGTGGTCGCGTTCGATTTCACCGTGGTCTATTGAATGTCGGCAGGCAGCCCGCACACAAACTTATCGAAGCGGGCTTCAGACCTATTGCTTTGACCTGAAGAACCCGCCCGCTCAAGAGTGCCGGCCTATTCCTCCAACGGCACGAACATGTCTTCCGCTTCTTCCGTGAATTGGCTTATGTCCCCCACCTGATCACGGATGCGGTCGAAAGCCGCTTCCGCGCAACGTGTGGCTAGATCGTCTTCCCGTACCATTAGATGGACCAATTCGTTAAAGTATCCGTCGTCCACCAAGTGGATCTTGGTAAGAATGTCGAGGGTTTCCTCGTCCTTCACATTCAGGTCGTCGGGCTTGAGTTCCCCGCGATCCAGTTTTACAAGAAAATCGGCTGCAAACGGCTGCTCTCCGTCTTCTTCCCGG
>JAZDOF010000138.1:0-2466 GCA_043799015.1 Pseudomonadota bacterium
CAATGGCAATGGCTTCTTCTCTGGTCATGGGGAAGAGCCAAAACCCATTTCTCGGCGCTTGTCAATAGGGTATAAAAAACATGCGCGATCTCGCGCGACTACAGAAGGAGGAAAATACGGCTGAGCCCCGAAATCGCCCCAGCCGGGGGGGATCGCGGTGAACGCTTACCCCGTGGCTGTATTTGCGCATTTGTAGCAATTGAACAATAACTTCCGTCCAGGTATGGAGCTCCAGGCCAGACATTCATAATCGGATTCGATCGAGAGAGTCTTTTTGAACGCTTGAAGACCTGCCATAGCCTTGAGGTCAGCAGCATTGTTGAACAAGTCGGCTAGGTAGCTGCACGACGGCAGTTTGCTCATCATTCTCTGCATTTCTACTTCTCGTTCACGATCCGCCTGCCGTTCCTTGCGGGCTTCTTCTTGGGCGCGGTCACGGTTTATTAGAGACCGCTGGATTATCGTCAGTACACCGAGCAGAATGACGAGACCAATAACGATAAGCACCCATCGGCGATTCAAGTTGTTTTTTGGGGATGCTCTGTTGACAGGTCGTGCAGGTGACTTGTCAATATTGCCATCCTCTTTGACCCTATCAGCGATTTCCAGAAGACTGACAGGTGCTGAAGGTTGGTCGCTTGTCTTCTGTAACTCTTCCGATTCCTCCGGCGTAGCTTGGGAACGCAATAAATCGGCTACTTCGCGATCTCCGTTACTCTGGGCAACGAAATAGGCAGTTTGTCCTTCTGCAGCCTTGACAGACGCATCAGCACCTCTCGATAAGAGAAGCTTCACTATCTCAGCGGACCCGTAGGATGCGGCAAGTATGAGGGGAGTCCTGCCGCGCTGATCTTGCGTATCGATGTATGCTCCCTTGTCGAGGAGATCTTCGACGCCTGCGGTGTTGAGTTGTCTCACTTCCTCCAAGAGTCTCTTTCCGTATTCACTTTTCCTGACTTCTTCTTCCTTTTCTAGTTTTTGCTTGAATTTCGCAACGATAACACCACACTGGGGGCACACCTCGTGTTCGCTCGGTTGAGGAGCCAGACAAGCAGGGCAGACGAACTCGACGACGAAATCGACATATTCAGTGTTGGCCTCGGAAGGCTCTTCTAAGGGCGGTCTTCTTTCTTTTCGATCGGCGGCACTTGATGTGAGGTTCTCTGTTTCTGTTGTTCCGGTGGATTGCCCATACTGCACCTCCGCCTGCGTTAAGACCCCAGCCTCCACCAGCTTCCTATATACGCGCTCCAATTCTTTGGGAGAAAGCCCATATTTCTCCATCAGTTCTGCATCTGACAGCCCGGCGCGTACATCCGCCACAACCGCTTTGGCCGACAGAGTCTTCTTCTGGTTCAGTGTCACGACAACGCTCCCCGATCTTGATGGTACTGTCTCCTGAAGATTTGCGTTTGGGGATCTTGTATCTAGCTTATCACATGAATCATGCCGTTTTCCACCACGGAGACAATTTTCGGTATTTGTAGAGCTTACTCATGATCTACCCCCCATCGAAGATCTCACGTCAACGATGCGGGCATTGTGACGAAAGACCTTCAATCGTCCATTACCCGCCGGTAAATCATCTCCATCGGCAGACCATGCTCGTCAAACGGCGGCTTCCCCGGAATGGTGGCGAGACCGTCAGGATACCCTAGACCGGTAATGGCAGCCGCCGCAGCGTCCAGTACGTCATCCAGCGAGGCGGAACGTGCTCTCACCAGACGCTTCGCAGCATCGGCAAGCAGTTCCCGGATTCGAGGATGATACTGCCCCAGGACGGCTATCCGCTCTTGAGAACCCTCCGCTTTCTTCTTGCCGTGAACCATGGAGCGTCCGTTAAGTGTGCGAAAACACACTTCCGGATGGACCTCCCGCACGATACCCCGTGCATCGGGCGTTCGGCGGAGAAACTCGTCGACTTCACGGATCTTGCGGACGATGCCCCACGTCTGCTTGGACAGTCGCCGACCGGTGTGGGTCCGGTTAATCTCGCAGGCATCCTGATACGTGTTTGCATATACCGCCGGCCTGCACGGCACGGGAAACACGGATACGGCTCTTTTCGGACCCAGCGTCCGGCGGGCTTCCTGGTCGCAAAGCCGATCGCCATTGGCGGAAAGCCCTATCGGTATGTCGACAAGGATCACCTGAGCGGTACGGTAAGTCGCCCACACGCTTTCGATGTTTGGATACACGCCGACACTCCATGTCTGATTCGCCATGAGTACGACCACGAGCCAGCCGGCTGCGCATCCGTCAACTCCAATTATCATGTGAATCCCTCCTCGTATCCGTGGAGTCCTCCAATATGGAACAAGACTCTCTTGAGTCTTATTCAGATCACGGCCAATAGTATGTAACGTCTCCTGCGGGGAAGAGGAGATCCGCCGCGTCGGCCATTAAATCCCGTTCCCACTGGCCTCTCATTCCCATCAAGGTTGCCCACGCGGATAACAGCGCATC
>JAZDOF010000199.1:0-7576 GCA_043799015.1 Pseudomonadota bacterium
GCCGGAAAATCTTCGGGTCTGCGATCTCATTCCGCCTCATGACGCGGTCACCGCACAGATAGGAACCGTTGAGACCGGAGTTATTGAGAAGTTACGGGGCAACCTTCGTCCGGGGTTTAATCTTGGGGCGGTAGAATTAAGGAAGACTTCGCAGATCGAGATCGTCATTGCGAGGAACGTAGCGACGAAGCAATCTCCTACGAAATGAGCCGAATGTCGTCATCCTCGTGGAACCCCATGCCCCAGGTAAAAGAATGTTTGACATTTCACAGCGTTTTCCGCGATTTTGGGATAGACTCGCGTCCATCGGCATGTCCCACACTATGCCTTGAGGCATAGTCAAGGATTTGACGGGGTTCTCCTTCATGGGGCGTTCTTGAATTATGGCCCAGAAGAAAACCCTTTCCGCCTGGGAGGTTTTCGAGGATATGGGAGCTGGGAATGCCGATGAACGGCTCATATGAAATATGGGCGGAGTCCAAAGGGCTTGGGGAGCCTGAAAAGTTAAGGCCTCTCCGCTGAGAGACAAATGACGCAGCCCGTTATCGACGTTCCGATAGACCAGATCGAGGCCTTCTGCCGAAAATGGAAGGTCAAGGAATTGTGTCTGTTCGGGTCCATTCTAGGGCAGGATTTCGGACCGGACAGTGATGTGGACATCCTGGTGGATTTGCCGCGCGGCCACGGCCTCACTCTCTATGACTGGTTGGACATGATCGACGAGCTGAAGATCATCTTCGGGCGTGACGTGGACTTGGTCGCGAAGGGTGGGTTAAAGAACCCGATCCTCCGCAGGGAAATTCTTAAGACCGCGGAGGTCGTCTATGCGGCCTGACGTGCGAGATGCCGCGCACCTCCTTGATATGCTCCAATATGCCGGGGGCGTAGTCGGAGCAGTGGAGGGACGGACTTTTGACGACTATGTAGCGGTCGAAGATGAAATCGTGTGGGATGTGGCCACGGCCGGCATCCCGGAGTTGATCTCGCTGTTGACACCGTTGGTCTCCATTGGCCAAGATGACGTCTGATCGAATACGGCGGCTCGTGTCTTGAACATGTGTTGCTTGCCGGCGGTTTTCCATGTTCCAATGATTTCCAGCAAGTGATTCTCAGATACGGAAAAGCAGTCATCAAGCGAACCACTTCGGGACTATTTTCCAGTTTTCTGAGTCTTCGGCACAAAGGTTGCCGCACTTGACCCATCGTATTGAGCACCTTGTTAAACCCATTAACGCGAAGTTTAGAGCCCACCCGACGCGAAATCTCAAAGGGGAACTCACGATGGAAAGATCCGAAATACTGAAGAAACTGGCCGAAAGAAGATTCGAGCATTTCGAATCACTCGGTCTTCCTCCTTTCAAATGTAGGCAGTTGGTAACCGAGAAGGCGTCCGAATGGAAGAAACTGCCGGATGAGGAACTCCGACTGATCCTGGAAAAGGGGGAGGACGAGTACTAGTAGAGCGTTTCGGAATAGCCTTGACGGTGTCCCTCCGTGGGGGTCGGCATTACGGATACAAACGATCCATGAGCCTTGGGAACGGGATGGTTTCCCTTACGTGATGGATGCCCGCAAGCCATGCAACGGTGCGTTCGATCCCCAATCCAAACCCTGAATGGGGCACGGACCCGTAGCGTCGGATGTCCAGGTACCATTGAAGAGGTTCGGGGTCGAGATTATGTTGGGCTATTCTGCTTTCGAGTTCCGTTAACGAATCTTCCCTTTGGCCGCCGCCGATGATTTCTCCGTAGCCCTCGGGGGCCAGCAGGTCCACTGCGAGGGCGAGCCTCGGATCGTCCGGGTCCCGCTTCATGTAGAACGCCTTAACTGCCTCCGGATAGCGGGTTATGAAAAGGGGCTTGTCAAAGGATTGCGAAAGCACGGCTTCCTCGTCCGCTCCGAAGTCGTCTCCCCATGTGAATTCAACCCCTTTGTCCTTCAGTATATCCACCGCCTCGGAGTACGTAATTCTTGGAAAAGGGGCCGTGGCTTTCTCCAGAGGGGCCGGATCTCTTTCCAATGCCGCCAATTCAGGACCGCACCGGTCGAGAACGGCCCGTGCAAGCCGACAGACAAGGCCCTCCGCCAGGTCCACCGTCTCGTCCAGCTCCCAGAAGGCCATCTCCGGTTCCACCATCCAAAATTCCGTAAGGTGGCGCCGTGTCTTGGATTTTTCGGCCCGAAACGTGGGGCCGAACACATAAACCCTTCCCAGGGCCATGGCACAGGCTTCGCCGTATAGTTGACCGGATTGAGTAAGATAGGCCGAGCGGTCGAAGTAATTCACTTCGAACAGCGTAGTGGTACCTTCACAGGAGGTTGGCGTCAAAATGGGCGCTTCCATGCCCAGAAATCCCCGGTCGTCGAAGAACCGACGCGCCTCACTGGAAACCACGGCCCTGATCTTCATCAGAGCCCTCTGTTTGGACGACCTCAGCCAGAGATGCCGATGATCCATCAGGAATCCGACACCGTGATCCTTTTTCGATATGGGGTAAGGTTGAGCCTCGGATACAAGCCGGAGATAGTCCAGGCTCAATTCGTACCCGCCGGGCGCGCGGGGCTCGACCCTGACCGTCCCGCGTACTATTACCGATGACTCGTAAGGGATTGTCCCTGCAAGTTCAAAGGCTTCCGGGGTCGTCGAACCCGCGGAAACCACGCACTGAATCCATCCCGCGCCGTCCCGCAGCACGAGGAAACGGACTTTGCCGGACGAACGCCTATTGGCGACCCATCCCCTCAATTCGATATTCTTGTCTGCGAATTGCCCGATCCTATCGAGGGTAACCCATTCCATGCCGCCTCCTGAGCCGTTTCCGAACGATCGACGTATTATGCGTCAAGGTTCGTGCTCGGTCAAGGAGGCCGGTTTTGGGATTAACGAGTAACTAATCTCCCATGCCGTTTTCCCCATTGCATGAACGAGCTTGCTTTGATAGTAATCTAGTAATGAAACGGAACGAAAGGATGTCCATGTCCCAATCCGGATGGTGGGCGCGGAGTTGGCTCGCGGCCCTGGTTTTGGTTGCTGCGCCCGTCCTCATCGCGGCTGCGGCGCCGAAGGTAAAACCTGCCGACATTCCGCGGGAGCTCGGGGAACGCGGCCGTAAGTTGAGCGCATTCAAGGCGGTAATGTCCATAGCGAGCGCCTATGATCACGGCACCACCAGACAGGACACCAGGGGGTTCTTGCTTTACCGAAGGCCGGGCGATTTCCGGTTTCAGGGCATGGGGCCCGCGGGCAACTCTCTTTTTGAGCTTGTCATAAACCAGGTCGGGTTCGAGCTGTACGTACCTCCCGAGGGCAAGATAGTCAGGGGAGGAAAGAAGTGTTTCAGTGAAAGATTTCCGGATGTTGCCGAACTGGAAGGTCTCATACCCCTCGTCCTTCTACAGTGGAAGGATGTGAAATTCAAGAATGCCGCACCAGGACCCCAGGATTCCGTTACCATTCAGGTCGAGTTCAAGGGCGATAATTGGTTGGCCGCCCTGGATCCGGGGAGTCTGGCGTTGAAACGTCTCGAACGGGTGAATCCCGGTAAGATCGACCTGGTTGCGGATTTCGGCGACTTTCAAACCGGAGACTACGGATGGTTGCCACGGAGGTTCGACGTTCAATCGCTCAAGGGTGGATGGAGGACCCAGGTGAAGATCACTAAGATCGAATTAAACCCGTTCTTGGTGGAAAAAAATTTCAAGTTGGATGCCGATTTCTCGGCTAAGATAGAAGAATGCCGCTGATCAACTCAACGCTTCCGATGCCGTTAAGGATCGTCGTTGTGGATAGCGACGGTGGGCTGGTGCCTCACCTCGGCGACTTCCTGGATGCGCAACGGTTTTGTATTGAACGGGCCACGACGATAGATGAGGCGATCGCTCTGATCAGCCGACGTGACGACGTCCTTTTCGTGGTTGCGGACCTGGACGTGCATGGGGGCACAGGTCCTGAATGGGTTAAGTTCCTGCGGTACCACCATCCCAACGTTCCGTTGATTATATTGAGCGAGACGTTTTCAGCAAAGGCGTTCACGAACCTAGCGGATTTCGGCAACACGAAGATCATCAGGAAACCGGTTCATGGGCCCGAGCTGATCGAATCAATCCGAAGGCTGATCCGAAGATGCGAATCCGGCATGTACTTCTTTCCTCATATTCAAGACTTCACTTCCGCATTTCTTGAGATGGAATACCGTACCGACGAGATCAACCCCGCGCAGGTGGCCTCCTTTCTCGCCAACCTTATATACATGCTGAGTTTTTGCGGGGAATCCACGGCCGGGCAAATCGAGATGGCCATACAAGAAACGTTGATCAATGCCGTGGAACATGGAAATCTTGAACTTTCTTCGGACCTGAAGGAATCGGCCACGGAAGGTCCCGACCAGTTTTCGGGCCTGAGGCGGAGCAGGCTGGAAGACGAGAAGTACGCGTCTCGAAAGATCCGTGTCGGTTGTACGGTGAAGGGGGCCAGGATGGAATTGAAGGTTCGGGATGAGGGGAAAGGGTTCGACCACGTCTCTTTCATGAAAAGACTGGATGACCCTGATGATCCGGACGGTTCCATGAAATCCCATGGTCGTGGGTTGCTCATTATTAAAGGGTCCATGGACGAAGTGTCTTTTGATAGGGAGGGAAGGGAGGTCACCCTGGTTAAGTACGCCGAATACTACGACAAGCTTCACGCAGGTCGGCCGTCGGTTTCATGACCCGACTTTTTTACAATCTCCTGATCCACAGTGTCATACCACCGGCTCTCGCGGCCTTTTACCTCCCACGGGTACTCTTCGCAAAGAAATATCGCCTATCTTTCAAAGGAAAGCTAGGTATCCTCGGCAACGATTTCCGTCCGGAAGGGCTTCCACGGCCGCGTTTTTGGCTCCACGCGGTATCGGTGGGAGAAGTGACCGCCCTTGGTCCCATTGCCAAATCCCTGAAGGAGCTCCTCCCGGAGGCTTCACTGATCGTATCCACCGGAACGGAAACCGGTCGAGCGATGGCGGAGGCGATCGTCCCGTTTGCCGATGGATTCTTTTACCTTCCTCTGGATTTCCCCTTATGTGTGAACCGAGTCATTAAAAGAATCGATCCCGATGTGTTGGTGCTCATGGAGACGGAGCTTTGGCCCAACCTAATCGCCGCACTAAAAAGACGAGGCACGGCGGTGGCCGTAGCCAACGGTCGGATATCGGACCGGTCGTTTCCGAGATACCGGCGGTTGAGGTTCTTCTTTGAACCGGTCCTGGACAAGGTCGACATGTTTCTTATGTCCTCGGCCCTGGATGCGGAGCGTGTCATGGCAATCGGCGCTCCAAGGGACCGAGTCAGCGTAACGGGAAGCACCAAGCTGGATGCGGCCTTTGAAACCGACGATCAACGGCCCGTCGAAAACCTTCGACAACTCTTGCATATCAACCCTGGAGCCATGGTCCTCGTAGCCGGCAGCACACACCCCGGCGAACACGAGGTGTGCCTGGACGTCTTCCGTTCCCTCCTCGGCCGTTTTCCGGACCTGACTCTCGTCTTGGTCCCGCGCCACGTGGAACGGGTCCCGCTCATCATGGCCGCCATGAAGGAACGGAACATGTCGGAGCCTTTTCTGAGGAGTGCGGCCGACAACGGGGAACCTCGCAACGGTCGAAACGTGATCGTGGTGGACCGCACGGGAGAGTTGTTCCACATCTATGCCTTGGCCACAGCGGCCTTCGTCGGAGGTTCTCTCGTTTCCAAGGGAGGACAGAACATCCTTGAGCCGGCGGCTTGGGGAAAGGTGGTCCTGTTCGGACCCCACATGGAAGACTTCCGCGACGCCCGGGACATTCTGGTCCGGGCCGGTTCGGGTATAGTTGTTACGGACGCCCGGGACTTGGAAACAAAACTCGCCGCCGTCCTTCATGATCCACACAAGACCTCGGCCCTTGGGGACAAAGGGCGAAAAGCCATCCTCGAACATACGGGCAGTGCTCGAAGAAACGCGGAGATGCTGGCCGAATTGGTGCGGCCGGGCGAGAGTCTCCGAAACCGGACCCCGAAAAAAAAGCCGTAATCGTTCACCACGATGGAAAAAGAATCAACCACAAAGACACGAAGTCACAAAGAAATCAAAGGCTAATGTTTTTCGGGGAGTCTGAGGGCCAAGCGCCCGCTTCACCGATAGGCGGACACGATTCGCAAATCGATAGGTATTCATGAATCATTTCAAATTCTTCTTAGTGTCTTGGTGCCTTTGTGGTTTGATTTTCCGGGGCCGGCGAGCCGTCGCGGTGAACGTTTACCTTCCGTGATAGGTGGGGGAACCGCCTCATCATGTGCGGACAGGCTCTCAAGATAAGCGGCTATGGCCTCCTTGGCATTCTCCAGAGCTTCCTGCCGAGTGCGACCCTGCGATACGCACCCCGACAGTGCCGGCCTCTTCTTCTGTTTGACCGATCTCCGGCACCTGGGCAATTCCGGTTTTCTTCTTCCAAATGTAAAGCCCCTTGCCGACTTTTTGGAACGGGCACTCTCCCGCCTCATTCTTGATTGCAGTCGCAAGTAGAGCGCTCACGGTCGCGGCAGGAGTTGCGCCCAGACTCGTCCTGAGACCATCCACCATAATCTTGTCGGTGATGTCTTTGTAGTGGACGGCCCCCGGTGCATCGGTAAGGACCTTTTCGACGGCCTTGCGCCAAGTCAGTTCTTTTAGCATGGGGCAATTTCCCTTTGTTGAAGCATAGTTACTCGATTGGTCGTGACAGGCGAAAACGTAATCGGGCCATGCCGGCCCGGACAAAACCCGCTATGACCCGGAAGTCGTCCGTTTGGCTGACCGGCTAACCGCAGAAGGGGCGTAAACCCGCGTTCTCTCATGCACAGCGTAGCTTGTCTCCGCTCCGTGAGCGAGTAATTATCCCGGTGCCACGGGTCCCGACTTCCGAGTACGACATACGCAATTATGCCGGGCCTTCTTCTTCAGCCCGGGATCTCTTTCGGAGCACCCTGCAAGCCTTTCATTAGGAAGGCTGAGGGTGTGCCCGGCGGCGTCAAGGAGCGGAAGGTCTGTTGCGGCTTGCCGCTCTGTCGTGCAGTGGTGAGCTCGGCCCGGAGTCTCCATTAGCTTTCAGTATTTCCAGAAAATTGCCGAGTACTGCGCGTGCTGGGTTGAGCAAATATTCCAAACGTCGTAATTGATCGGGATGTACAGAGGAGAAGCCCTATCGCCGGCGTGGGCATCCGTAGATCTTGATAACCGGTTCATCAAACTGGGAGCCACCCCAACAAAGGAACGTCGCCAGAAACGTGTCCCGATCCATAAGGACCTGATTCCCACAATCCTGGCGGCAGGCCTGGCGCGTTCGTTTTTCGGTTGCGTCTTCCTAACGCCTTCTGGGAGTCCGCCCAATGAGGATTCTTCGAAGAAACCTTGGCGGGAAGTTTTGGACAGCCTTGAGTTTGACCCGATGCCCAGGATTCATGATCTCCGGCATTGTTGGAAAACAAACGCGATGCGAAGCGGCCTGCATCCGCTCATAGCCGACGCCATTGTGGGTCACGGTGACAGGAAAAAGGATGTGAAGAGTCTGTACCTTACGATCAA
>JAZDOF010000256.1:0-4940 GCA_043799015.1 Pseudomonadota bacterium
AGGGACGCACGGCGAGGGCGATGCGAACCATACTCAGCGCGGCGTCCACCAAGGTGCGCAAGAGGGCGGTTCTGGAAATCCTTGAGTAACGGGCGACGCCCTGCAAATGCCGAAGCGATTGCCGGGCCTGCACCGTCGTAGGCCGCTACGGCGATTCTATGCGCGCTGTCTGCGAGACGACCCCGGTGCCGTTTGCGGACATGGGCGGCCGGCCCAAGGGACCTGTCGGCGATGATGCCGGCCAATGATTTATAGAACCGGGAAGACGGTGTTATGACCTCCCACAAGCGCATAGTCATCGGGGCCGCCGTGAAGCCGTTCGGTATCAAAGGGGAGCTCCGGATTAAGGTGTTTACCGAGACCGACGAGCCCTTCCTGAGATCCAAAGTGCTTTTCATGGGAGAACAAGGGCTCAAGGTGGACGGGGTCCGCGTTCACAAAGGTGCGGCCCTAGTGCGGCTGGAGGGAGTGAACACTCCCGAAAAGGCCCGTGAATATGTCGGTTGCCTGGTCAGTACCGATGCGGCAAACCTGCCGCCTCCGGATGAGGACGAGTACTACTGGCACGAATTGATCGGGATGACGGTGACTACGGTAAGCGGAACGGAGCTTGGGCGGATCACGTCCATAATTCCTACGCCCGCACACGATGTCCTGGAGGTGCATGGTCCTTTCGGCGAAGTCCTCCTGCCTATGGTGGACGAGGTGGTAAAGGAGATTGATGCGCCGGCGGGTAGGATGACGGTGGACCCTATTGACGGGCTCGTACCTGATGCTTGATGTACGCATCGTTACCATATTCCCCCGGATATTCGATTCCTTTCGGGAACACGGCAATCCGGCGAGGGCCGCGGCTTCCGGACATCTGAGACTGGAAACCGTTGATCTTAGAGAATTCACGGACGATCGGCATCGCACGACCGACGATTATCCCTATGGCGGCGGTACCGGCATGATAATGACCCCGGGGCCGATTATCCGATGCCTCCACCGCTTGACCGAGGAAATGGGCACTCCGCGGGTCGTCCTTATGACTCCCCAAGGCCGCTTGTTCAATCAGGCGGCGGCCGAGGAGATGGCGGTACTTGATGGGATCGTCCTGGTCTGCGGGCGATACGAAGGCGTGGATGAACGAGTAAGAGGCTTTGTTGACGACGAGATTTCCATCGGCGATTACATCCTGTCCGGTGGCGAAACCGCGGCAATGGTGATTGTGGACGCGGTGTGCAGGCTCATTCCGGGCGTCATAGGCCGGGACAGTCACTTGGAAGGAGAGTCGTTCTACGAAGGCCTACTGGAATACCCCCAGTACACTCGCCCGCGAGTGTTCGAAGGGCTTGAAGTGCCGGGCGTTTTGGTTGAGGGGCATCACGCGAAAATCAAACGATGGCGAAAAAAGCAGGCACTTGCTCGGACGCTGGAACGCAGGCCCGACCTACTCGAAAGCCGGGACTGCGACGATGAGGAGCGAGGGCTGTTGCTTGAGATAATTTCCGAGAAGTCGAACGGAGAAGAGTAATGAACGTGCTGGATAGACTGGAACAAGAACAGATGCGAGAGGATATCCCGGATTTCCGACCTGGAGATACGGTAAAGGTTCATGTGCGAATCCTCGAGGGTAATAGAGAGCGCATACAGATTTTTGAAGGCTTGGTGATCGCGATCAGCCGAAAGGGCTCGCGTTCATCGTTCACGGTACGCAAGGTTTCCTACGGAATCGGAGTAGAAAGGGTTTTCCCTTACGGTTCCCCCCTTATCGACAGGGTGGAACTGGTTACAAGAGGCCGTGTGCGAAGGGCCAAGATTTACTATATCAGGGGACTACGCGGTAAGGCCGCCAGGATAAAGGAAAAAGGTCGGAGATAGTCAAGTGGTCCGCGCTGCCGAGCATTGAACCCGGATAATCAAACCACGGTGCCTCCTTGTCCTCGTGGTTGATTTTCCGTTCTCGCGGTTAACGCCCAGCGCCCGACTCAAAGCGCATCCGGTCCGTCGGACTGCCGGCCGGAGCATGACCGGCTGCCATGGTGCGCAGGATGACCCGAATGGGCCGAAGCGGCGAAAACCGTCATGAGAGGAGCCGGCGTTGAGGGCGGTACACCGCGGAATGTCGCGCGAACAAGAGAAAGACATTCGGCTGTCAAGGAACTTCGAGCGTGAAGCCGCGGGGCTCGGAGCGTTGAGGATCGCCGGCATAGACGAGGCGGGGAGGGGACCTTTGGCCGGGCCGGTGACGGCCGCAGCGGTAATCCTTCCCTGGTCCGCCGATATCGCCGAAATCAACGACTCTAAATTACTCACCGAAAAACGTCGTGAAGCGTTGTACGCGGTCATCCGGGATACGGCCGTCGCAGTGGGCACCGGTGTGGTGGGGCCGGAAACGATAGATCAAATCAACATCCTCCAGGCGGTCAGGCTGGCCATGAGCCAAGCGGTAGCGGAAATCGAGCCGGCCGCGGATTTCCTCCTCATCGACGGTCCTCTCTCCCTTGACATCAACTTGCCTCAAAAAGGAATCGTTAAGGGAGACAGGCTCTCAGCCTCCATCGCAGCAGCGAGTATCATCGCGAAGGTTACAAGAGACAGGATAATGAGGGACCTGGATGCCTTGTATCCCGGGTACGGGTTCGCCGTTCACAAGGGATACCCCACTCCCGCCCATAAGGATGCCGTCTCACGGTACGGGCCCAGTCCCGTGCATAGGCGCACCTTTCGAGGCGTGAAGGAACACCTCCGTAAGTTCGGGCTCCTTTGATCCACACCCTTGAATCACGCTCGAAGAAGCGCAGGGTGGTTGTCCGCGAACCCGGGCGGCATTAGAATGTCTCTTAAGAACACGGCCGCGCTTAGCCGGCCTATCGGTCCGCGGAGTTGTTCAGGGTAGGTTCGGCGTGTGTCGCCGCCGCTGAAGGGATCGCCGGCTTTTCGCTCGAACACCACGATGTATTGAGGAGTGGAGAATGTGTACGGAAGGCGTGAGCCATCTGCTCATGGATGATGCGCGGATAGGACGGGCCCTATCGGATCCCGGCCTTGATCTTGTTCACAAGCAAGTAATGATGGCCCTCTATTCTTTGGCCGACGGGAAACGGCTCGATCGGTACAAGGAAATGCTGCCGATCTATTTATCGCTCGACTGGGACGAATGTGACGTCATCCTTGACGCAATCGTGCAGGCGGGGCTTCTGCGTCGTACGGAGGAAGGGCTGGAGCTCGTTTATCCCATCACCAGGGATCACACGGAACATTCATGCGGGTGCCATGGTTGATAGGGCTGAATTCCCGGAATATCGGTCATGGTGTCCGGCAGGTAATCGTTCACCACGAAGACACGAAGGCACAAAGAAATCAAAGGTCAATAATCTTCAGAAATATTCCGGCCGATCCGGCTGCCGGATTCGAGGTCGGACGCCGATTGAGGGGCAACAGGCGTTCATGTATCATTTCAACTCCTTCTTCGTGTCTTGGTGCCTTCGTGGTTTGGTCTTTTCGGCTTCAAGAGTCGTTCCCGGTGAACGGTTACTCCGGCAGATCCCACACAGCCGTCTGCGATAAGACTTTTTCGTTCGGTTTCGAGTTGCTTCTTTACGTTTGATCGGTGTAAAAGGAAAGGCCGATTGCCCAAAGATCGCAGCCTTAATTTAGTTTTCGGTGCGTTTCAACGCCGCCGAACAACCGTGAGGGAAGCGTACCGGTTATGTCAATCGCTCGGTCTAAGTTTGTTCTCCTCGCCTTGCCGGTGTACGTCTGTCTGCTTTGTTGGACCGATCTGCCGAGGCTCGGGGCAGCGGAACCTCAAAGCGGGAGTATGGCCGCAAGACCCTGGCTGATGGTTAGTCTGGCCCCCGGGGGCGCGTCGGGCGGGTGTCGGCATGTGTTCTCAGTGATTACGAGCCTCAGCTCCAACCCCAACGGACGCATTCTTCACTTCAACGAAGTGACGTCCGAACTGGTCCGTGACATGGACCCGGAGTTCATTGTACTCAGTCCCCAGGGGACTCCTTGGTGCCGTTACGGAGGTCAACGGGGGGTTGCTCTGCAGAATTTCCTGTGGGCACTTCCATTTGCAGCGGAAGAGTTGAACATCCCGATTCTCGGAATTTGCGGGGGACACCAGGCCATTGCTCTCGCCTTCGGAGGGAAAGTCGGCCCCATACGTGCCGGGGAAGACGATTGCATGCCATATACCCGAGAACGTCAATCCGGTATGACCCGTGTCGACCAAACCGCGGCGGACCCCCTATTTAGAGGGCTGGATAATGATTTCAAGATCCTGGAAAGTCATTTCGACGAAGTGAAGGTTCTGCCGCCCGGCTTCGTTCTTCTCGCCTCGGAAAGCTTTTCCCCGAACCAAATCATGCGCCATCCAAGCCGTCCGGTGTACGGCATCCAAGGGCATCCCGAGCGATTTCACGGAGCGTGTCCCGATGGAGGCGTCCTGTTGAGAAACTTCGTGGAAATAGCACGACTCCACAACAGGACCCTGAGAGGCATTTCCTCGAGCACTTCGACATCGGGGGAGGGGCGTCGGTTGGCCGCGTCCGGGAAGGAAAACCGGTGATGGAATTCAGAATTACCTCTGCTTTGTTTCACGGTTCCGGGATTGCCTCGTAGGGGCGACCGGCGGTCGCCCCCGAGTTGAGGTCGGTAAGAGCTGCAAATGTAGACTATTTATGAAACGCTATACTAAGTGCACCTTGGCGTAAATACGGTCGCACATTCCAGCGTGGTGCCGGGTACCTGTATTCGCCGGTTCTCATCAGTCCAGCTCGGAAGAACCCCCCTCTTATCCCCCCGTGAACGGGGGGAAGCTCCCTCCCCGTTGACGGGGAGGGCTGGGGAGGGGTCTCTTTATTCGTCACCGTATTTAGGAAACGGACCACTAAGGGTGGACCTCACAGGAAGCGTCTTTTCATCTCACTTATGTACTCGGGGATGCC
>JAZDOF010000271.1:0-6739 GCA_043799015.1 Pseudomonadota bacterium
GCTCTCCGCCGACTTTCCAAAGGAAGGAGCGGAAAAGAACCGCAAGGTCATCGAACAGATGGCACGCTTGTTCAAAGAGGCTGATGTGAAGATCTTCGATAACCAACTGAAGGACAAAGTTCGTGCCGCAGGCGGCGACGGGGATTGGAACAAGCTTTGGCCGCGCATGCTGGCGGCCGATACGGACCTCGGTGCGGTATTGATCAGATAACGGCCATAGGTGGAAGATGTGGACACCGCTCGCTGTAAGCCTTTCCGTGAGCCCACGAAAAGACGCGAAAAGTCGCGAAGGTAATTACATTTTACTAGGGGTCCAACACGCGGACGAGGCCAATTATAAGTAAATCGGAATGAACGCCATTCCTGCACGCTGAATGAACGAAAGGAACTACCCCATGACCAAATACATAGCGACCCTTAGCCCCGTGGTAGCGGGCTTCATCCTTATATCGGCCGCCGTTTGCATGCTGGTGCCGGCAGGCCACGCCTCGGCATGGAACTTCACGATTGCCGCACCCGAAATCAAGCCCATAAACGGCTTCTTTACCATACCGGCGTCTTCGTTGGCCGATGGAAATGCCCGATATTTCACCTACACCCATTCTCCCAATCAAAAAATCCGGTTCTTTGCCGTCAAGAGTCGTGACGGTGTTGTTAGAGCGGCCTTCGACGCTTGCGACGTCTGTTATCGAGCCAAGAAGGGATACGTGCAACAAGGCGAC
Source organism: Pseudomonadota bacterium (assembly GCA_043799015.1). Lineage (GTDB taxonomy): Bacteria > Desulfobacterota > Desulfomonilia > Desulfomonilales > Desulfomonilaceae > JAZDOF01. Next base: position 723 of record JAZDOF010000271.1, read on the forward strand.
GCAATGGTATGCGTAAACTGCGGCATGAAGTTCAGGACCGACAAGATCAACGAAGTTAGTGGAGGGTGCAATCCTGCCGCGCTTAACCGGTCCGTGAAGGGAGACATGATCGTAATCAGCGTCAACGACGTCCTTGCCGGCGTAAAATATTTTCAGTAAGGGGGGTGGAATATGAAACTTCACGACATAGCTCTCAACAACCTAAAACGCAGAAAAGGCAAGGCTTTCTTCATCGTAATGGGCCTGATGCTGGGTATATCATCCATCGTGGCCCTTATGACCACGGCGCGGATAATGGCGGAAGACATAGAACATAAAATGGACGAATTCGGCGCCAACATAATCCTAACCCCAAAAACTGAAGGCCTCTCGCTGAGTTACGGTGGTCTGAGCCTAGGAGGCGTATCCTTTGACCAAAAGGAGCTTCACGAGGCCGATCTGGAGAAAATAAAAACCATCAAGAACGCGGCCAATATTAAAACGATCAGCTCCAAGCTTTTCGGGGTCTTTGAGAATGGGCCTCAAAAGGCGCTGTTTGTGGGAGTGGATTTCCCGTCGGAGACGGCGATAAAGAAATGGTGGAAAGTCACGGGAAAAGTCCCGGAACTGGAGAGTGAAGTCCTTGCGGGTACTGAAGCCGCGAAGCGTTTCGGCCTGAACCCCGGATCCGTTGTCGAAATCAAGGAGCGCCGCCTGCGGGTATCCGGCATACTTCAGACAACCGGTTCTCAGGACGATGACCTATTCTTCGTCGACTTGTCCGTCGCTCAGGAACTGCTGGGCAAAGAGGGCAAGGTGGCTATGGTGGAAGTGGCCGCCCATTGTCAGAACTGCCCCATATCGGACCTTGTAACGCAAATATCCGAAATACTGCCGGCAGCAAAGGTCACCGCCGTACAGCAGGTGGTTGAAGGCCGCATGGAGACGCTGGCCGGATTTCAGAAAATGTCGGTGGGGATCTCCGCTATGATCCTGTTAGTGGGCTCCATGGTGGTGTTTGTTACCATGATGGCCGGAGTGAACGAACGCACGCGGGAAATCGGAATCTTCAGCGCAATCGGCTTCAGACGTTCCCACATAATGCGCATCATCCTACTGGAGGCCCTCATCGTTTCCTTGACCGCCGGCGTGCTCGGCTATGCCGCCGGCTTGTTGGCCACCAGGGTCTTGCTGGGGTTCCTCATGGACAAAATAGCCCATTTTACGTTGGATCCGCTCGTGGCCGTGGGTGCCGTGGTGCTTGCCGTGGTCTTGGGACTCTTGGCCTCGTTTTACCCTGCAATGGTCGCTGCCAGGATGGAACCCAGCGAAGCCCTGCGAACTCTCTAGGAGGATAAAATGAGCTACATACAGGTAGATAACGTAGTGAAGGAATTCGGGACGGATGATGCGAAGGTGGTTGCCGTTAAGGGTATTGATCTATCTATAGAACAAAGCGAGTTCATTTCCATCATGGGCGAATCGGGTGCAGGCAAGAGCACTCTGCTTTCAATGCTCGGCGGTCTGCTCAAACCCACTGCCGGGAAAATCCTCATGGAGGGCGTGGACATTTATTCTCTAAAGCCGGATCGCCTGGCAGATTTCCGCAGGGAGTTCATGGGCTTTATATTTCAATCTTTCCAATTGGTGCCTTATCTCAACGTTATGGAGAACGTGCAACTCCCCCTCGCCGTGACTCATCATACCGAGCCGGAGAAGAAACAACTCGCCCTTCTGGCCCTCGAAAGGGTTGGGCTCAAGGACAAAGCTCATCGACTGCCCAACCAGATTTCCGGTGGAGAGCAAGAACGTGTGGCCATAGCACGAGCCGTCGTCAACGAACCGCCGATTCTCTTCGCCGACGAACCCACGGGCAACCTTGACTCTCGCAATTCCGCCGACATCATGCGTTTGCTCAAAAGACTCAACTCCGAAGGCCAGACCATCGTCATGGTGACCCACTCCCGTCACAACGCCGAGTACGCGGACAGGATTGTGGACGTGGCCGACGGGCTTCTGAAAGAAGTGCCGTTTGAGTCGACTACTTGTAACCAGGAACGAAAAGTCGCGATAGCCGTGTAGATGGGAGTTGGTTGGGCCGGATCAGCACGACCGGAGGCCCTCCGGACGCCAAAATCGATTACCACAAACACCGATAAAAGGATCAGGTTTATGAAAAATCACTGTATGTCTGCAATGTTGCTAATGGCCTTGATGACTATTTTGACCATGAACTCTCCTGATGCCCGAGCTCAGGCCGATCCCTCGGTCTCAGGAATTTCCTCGGCCGGATGCTGCGGCGCCGGCCGTGAATTAGCCCCGGCCGGCCCTTCCGGCGGGCTGCCGTCTTGCTGTCGGCCGCCGGCACCAAACAACGCCGGCTCGCCGGGACCGGCATCCAAGCAACAACTGGAAAGGGCGCCGCAAAACCCGCCTGCTTGCTGTGCGGCTCCTGGCAGGAGTTCGGCGTCTACCGGGAAAAGCAAGGCATCAGTTGACGGCACCCGTCCCACGAACCCCGGTACGCGTTCAGTCCTCGACCAGTGGCTCGAAAGAACGGCAGCGGGATTGATCACGGCCGATCGAAACGCCGGCGAAAGAAGCTTCTGACAGTAAATCCCCCCTGCCCCCCTTTACAAAAGGGGGGTAATTATGCGTCCCCAGACGGCATTTTGCCCTCCCTTACCGGGCTCCCGGTAAAAGGGGGGTGGGGGGGATTTGGCTGTTTCGGCCGACACTTTCGGCAACCTATAAATAACGCGAAGCCGGAAAAGGGAAAAAGCTTCTCGCCGGCTGCAACTAAGTGTATTATTCGGTCAAAGAGCGGCACCGACGGGATGCCGCTTTTCTTTATTGTGGGCCATGCGGATGGAAGGGGCCCCGTGCCGCGGATTTCAGACGCGGATGTGGGGCAGGAGCGGCGGGATAGTCGGGAGGCACATGCTGAGACCATTCGAGATTTCATTGTCGTTTCTTTCAATCCTGAAGATTCAAGTGGAACCTCCTCCCAACCTCACCGACGTGGGCAAGGCCGCGTGGACTTTCCCCCTTGTGGGATTGGTCATCGGCGTCATTCTCGTCGGCGAGAGCCTGCTGCTGCGGGACATCCTGCCGCCCACCATTACGGCAATGGTGATAATCATCACCTGGGTCGTGTTCACCGGTGGTCTACACCTGGACGGTTGGACGGATTGCTGGGATGCCTTGGGGGCCGCGGCCGGTCCGGAAAGAAGACTCGATATTCTCAAGGATCCCAGGCTGGGCACCTTCGGAGCCCTGGGCCTGATCCTGCTGGTTCTGGCAAAGGTTTTCGCCGTGGCCGACTCCGATATGCCCGCGATGAATCTCGTGATCGCACCCATTGTGGGCCGTGGGGTTATGGCCATCGCGTTTTACGGCACCAGGCGGGCGGGGCAGGGAATGGCGGCCGCCTTTGTCTCAGGTCTTGATTCAGGGGTGGTTGCGCGATCGCTGCTTATAGTTGTTATCGCCGCCGTTGCAGCCGGCTTGACGGGAATTATCGGAGCGATCGCCGCTTTCGGCGCGGCCGTTGGGTTCCGGCGTCTCGCTGAAGCTCGCCTCAACATGGTTAACGGGGATGTGATAGGGGCCTCGTGTGAGCTTGCGGAGACCGTTGTACTCTTGGTAGGTACAGCGAGGTTCTAATTCTTACACTTTATTGGATTTTTTGAGGAGGACGCCCCTCTCCCGGAGATCTCACCTCTTTCAAGACTCTTTTCATGAACGGTCACAGCCGCTTTGCCGTACCCGGAAAATCAACCCCTCACGACTTTCATCGTTCGTTACCGTGGGTTCCGCCATGAATACAGGCGTCAGCCGGCCCGCCGATATCGGTCCGGTACCGATTCCCCACGTGGCCCTTCAAACATCCGTCGCATGAGTTCGACGCGGGCGAGAGGGAATTCCTTGAAAGCCATAAAGGCGGGGTTCAGACATTCCTTGGCCCTGAACGCCTGGATACGGAAATGGGGGACCGGGCCGAGCGATTCTCCGATAAGTTCCAGCTCAGGCTCCTCCACAAGCCCCGGGATCACCGTGGTGCGAAAGACCACCTCGATACGGGACGACTTGAGTACTCGTATGCTCCGTCGTATATGATCGAGATTCACAGGAACCCCTGCGACCCGCGAATACGAGGCTTCGATGAGAGGTGCCTTCACGTCCATGTAAACGGCATCAACCAAGTGCCCACCGATCAATCGCTCAAGCATGTCGGGATTAGACCCGTTGGTGTCCAACTTCACAGTCAAGCCGCGCGTTTTGCATTCAAGCAAGAAACCCGGGAGGTTGGCCCGGCACGTAGGCTCTCCACCGGTTACCGTGATGCCGTCAATCCAATTCCGTCTTGTCTTGATGCGCTGAAAAACTTCCTTTGAATCGATGTCGGGGAGAGATTCGGGATTCAAGACCAGGCTGCCGTTGTGGCAAGCGGGACAGCGAAACCCGCAGCCGGCAAGAAAAACTATCGCGCATACTTTCCCCGGCCAGTCCAGAAGAGATACCGGTACAAAGCCCTTGATACCCGTAATGCGGCCGGGTTCGGCACCCGTCATGAGCGGTCCGTTCCAGAGTGCCATGTCAGTTGCTCAGTTCCTTGAGGTGGTTTCTGATTCGAATCGCTCCGGTAATGATCTCTCCGCTATCGTCTATAAGTATGGGCATCTTTTTCTCTGCAAGCGTGACGCATTCATAGTAAGCCAACATCGCAAGCGACTCGGCGTCATCGGCATCAAGATGGATCTCCTGAAAGCTATCCACGCCGGACAGATCCACGTGGTTCTTGACCCACTCGCACTTGCCGCAACCATCTTTGGTGAAAAGGTAACGCATCGAAAATCCTCCCCGATAAGTTAGCCGGGCGTTTTGTCTAAATATTCCGGTTACACGGAGTTGTGAGGGTTAGGCCCCTCGGCCTTTCCTACCAAGACCGCGGAGGCCTGCCGCTTCTTTCTCATCGAATTCCAGCAACAAAATGCCCGGCCGAGTTACGATGAACCGTGGTAATAGTGCCCTGGGCCCCATTTCGGAACCAGCCCCCATTCGGTCGTTTCCTCGACCCCTATACACAACTTTTGTATCTATCCTTCAGTTCACCGAGCTTTCCCTTGTTCCAGCTCGACACTTTCGTGAAATAACCCGTGATCCTTGTTATTTGTTCCACATTACCGGACCCGCAATAGAGACACTGATCGTGAATCCCACGGGACGTGCGGCCGCAGGAAATGCATGCCGTGATCTCGGGAGAGAAGGCGATTTGATCGTTTTGCGTGTGCCTGAAGGTTTTTACGACAAAATTCGCCAGGGATTCGGCACTCGGCCGGTTCTCGCCCAGCCATACGTGGGTAAGCGACCCCGCCTCGATCAACGGATGGAAGAGACCTTCCTTCTTAACTCTGTCGATGGGATCGACCATCGCCCCGACGTTGAACAGGGTTGAATTGGTATAATAAATCTCGTCCAGACTTAGGTTCCCCTTTACCACCTGCTTAGCTTCCGGAAAAAGTCGCATATCCAGCTTGGCGAAACGGTATGCGGTGCTCTCCGCCGGGGTTTGCTCCAGCACGAATCGCATATTGTGCTTTGCGCTCAGGCGTCTGGCGGCGATGTTCATGTGGGCGGTGACTTTGAGCCCGAACTTTATGGCCTCTTCGCTCTCGTGCAGTTCTTCTCCCGTATGGTATTGAACCAGTTCGTTGAGACCCACCATACCTATCAGATAAGTAACCCTGTGCATGCGCAGGTAAGGTTCACCGTCCGGCGACATGGTGAGCAGGGCAAGGGGACCGGTTTCGCCCAGTGCCAACAAGCGTTGAATGAAATGTTTCTTCTGCAGATGGGCATCCGCCGCGAGACCTATGCGTTCGGCAAGCAGGGAAAACAGTTTTGTGTCGTCCCCTGCGGCCTCAAAGGCTATTCGAGGCAGGTTGATGGTCACGTTCTGCATGGCGGAATACCGCATCTTCCAGGGTCGAACCGCGTCTTCGAGATCACTTTTTTCCAACTTGAAGGAAAGCCGA
>JAZDOF010000274.1:0-17646 GCA_043799015.1 Pseudomonadota bacterium
GCCCAAAAGGTCGTCCAGATAATCCACGGCGTCCCGGTCGTGAACATGCTCCAAGCGGTGCGCGGTCGTGTGAATCTGATCTTCGGGTGTACCGACGTGCTGAAGGTAGGTCTCCCATAATCGGTGCGCTCGAAGGATGCGGTTCGCCTCGCTCCGGCCTTCATCGGTAAGGCTCACGGAGCCGCGTTCCATCTTTAGGAGCCCGTCACGGGCCATTGATTTCACGGCCTTTTCCACACGCACGTCGTAATGGTTTTTCAATGATTCGGCCATCTCGCTCATGCTCAGGGCACGCCCCCGGGCCCTTACCACCGAAGCGAGGATGTCCTCCACGAGCTGCTGGGGGACCATCCGTCTCAATCGCATCCACCTTGCCGACAAACCGTATCGAGGAGCGATCAGCAATACGACCAGGAACTGGAGGGTGCAAAACAACATTACCGCGCCGCCGCCGGAGGAATCCAGCCATACGCACAGGTACAGCCCGCCGATAACGCTTGTTACTCCGAACACGGCGGAAACGAGCATCATGCGGTCCAGTCGATCGCACAGCAGGTACGCCGTGGCCGCGGGGGTTATCAATAGGCCTACCACCAGGATCACGCCCACCATGCTCACCGCACTGACCACCACCAACGATACGCAAGTGGTCAAAGCGTAATCTATCAGAGCCACGGGCATCCCTATTGATGCGGCCATGACGGGATCGAAGCTGGTCAACTGGAATTGACGGTAAAATAGAATCAGGAGTGACAGCACAAAGGCCGATGCTATCGCGGCCACCCACAGGTCATGGTCCGCGACCCCCAATACATCCCCCATGATGAAGTGCATGAGGTCGATATGGATGTGGTTGCGGAAAATCGACACGAGCACCACACCGGCCGCGAAAACCCCCGTGTACATGATGCCTATGGCCGCGTCTTCCTTGATTCGCGACATCCGGGACACGAAGCCTATGGAGGCGACGGTCACCACCGCAGCGATCAGGGACCCCAGGAGCATCGCCGGAGCGTGGGCTTCCGTGTTGAAAAGGAGCTTCATGAAAAGATACCCGCCCGCCACGCCGGCGATCATCGCATGGGAAAGGGCATCCCCCAAGAAAGCCATCCGCCTCAGTATGACGAAACAACCCACGACGCCGCAAACCAGGGCCGCGACGGACCCACCGATCAAAGCCTTCTGAAAGAAAGTCTCCTGCAAAGGAGCGATAAACGCGTTGAACAACACATCCGCCATGGTTTCACCCCAGTAGGTGTTCGCCCAGGATTTTCACCCCGATGCAGATCAGTATGATCCCTCCCGCGGTTTCAGCCCATTTCCCCAGAACGGTACCTCCGTGGAGACCCGCCCGTGTACCGGCGAAAGCCATGATGAGTGCCGCCCAACCGATGACCAGAGCAGGTATCCATATCGGCGTTCCCAGAAGACTGAAAGAAATGCCCACGGCAAGGGCATCCAAGCTCGTTGCCACCGAAAGAGCGACCAAGCTCCACCCCCTGGTCGGGTCGTACGCCGCGGCACGTTCTTCCTCATGGCGGGACTCATAGATCATCTTTGCTCCGAGAACGAGGAGAAAACCGAATGCGATATAGCAGTTCAGCCCGGACAGATACGCGGCTATGCCCTCTCCTCCCAGCCATCCCAGAATAGTCATAAGGGACTGAAAAAGACCGAAATGCCATGACAACCGGAACGTGTGTCGAAACGTCACTTCAGGCAGGGCCGCGGAAACCGCCGCACTTACGGCAAAGGCGTCGGCCCCGAGGGCAATGGCCGTAATCAACATGGTGAAGGTGTCCACGGAAAATCCTCACACCGGAGCTTTCAAAAGTTAATATTTCAATTACTTGCGGTCCATGCCGGTTGCCGCCGAGCACTCATCGGCATTACCCGTCCGCGGGCTTCAAAATGATGGTCCCGTCCGGTTGTTGTTCCGCTGCCAATCCGTATACGAACAAAATGTTCTTTAATGGACGACCGAAAAAGAAATCCATTCCTTCGGATTCCAACTTGAACCGATCCGACGCAAATTCCCTAATGTGCTCGTCATACCGAAGAAGGTCCAGGACATCCTCCACGGTCCGTCCCTTTGTTGCTCCGAGCCTTGCCATGACCCTTTTCATCTCTTCATGGGAGCATCGCTCTTCGTGTCTTTGAACGATTTCCCAGAACACGCCCGTGGGCTCCAGCAGGGCCTTACGGTCCAATTTGGAAAGTCCGGCAAGGGCTTCTGCGCAGTCGGGATTCCAACATTCCTGGGTCCGGCACTGCCGAGGTCGAGTTTCGTGTATGGCGCAACCCTTTTCGTTTGATCGGTAGAAGATGCATGTGGTTGTGCCGGGCTCCTCCCTGATCTTTATCATCTCTTCTTCGGCAAGAGCGGTCTCGTCGGTAATCCCTGAATGCGCGTACTCGCCGATGCGTATGGTGATTACTTGGGAGGGTTTCAATACGCCCTTGACGAACAGGTCCATGTCTTCGCCGGCAAGCACCGGACTAGCTTTTCGGCAGCACGTCCCACAGCGGATACAATGGGGCCTTGTGGCGTAAGCCGCGGCTGTAAGCCGTTGCCGGACCCATGTGGATATTTCCTCTCCGGATACTTTTTCCTGCCCGTCCTCCCTCGGTGCCAATGCTTCCAAGTCGGGCAATACGCGTTGTAGGAGATCTTCCGGGTCGATGGACGCGCCGGTCTCCCTTACCGCCGTCAGGGCTTCTTCTTTCAAGAAGTCTATGGAGACCCCCTCGTTTTTCCAGTCATATTTTATGGTCATCGGATATCCCGTTTGTCGTTCATGGCCGTTCCCACCCATCCCCGTCCCGATTGTTCGGGTCGTCACTCTTCTCCGGTCCAGCCGAACGATTGCTGAAGAACTTTAGATGACGTGTCCGGAGTGAATCCGCCCTTGAGCAACTCGTCGAGGCTGGTAACATACCGTTCGCCCGACCCTCCTTCGCAAATTATGAGGATATCCCGACCGTCGTTTCTGGCGAATTCCTGCATGTACTGGAGGCAGGCCCCGCAGGGGAGAAGCGGGCCGTAAAGATCCGATACCACCGCGACGGCAAGAAAGCTGCTTTCGCCGTGAAGAATTGCATGATTCAAAGCGTTGCGCTCCGCGCAGGAACTCAGGATGGGTATCAAGGATTCCGTGTTGCAGCCCTCGTAGATGGACCCGGAGGAGGTCAACACCGAGGCTCCCACCCTGAAACGGCTCAACGGGGTCCAGGCATTATCCTTGACCTTTCGAGCGGCCTGCAGCAATTCCTCCAAGTCCCATTGTCGGGGGCTTGAAATCTCGAACGCGTCTGATTGCACACTGGAAGTCATGCATGGGTGGATACCATTCCCGCCCCGGTCCGGTCAAGACACCGAGCCTTACACTGCAAGCCGGCAGCGTTTCATGAGTACCATTTCGTTCTCCCTCGGTCTTCAAATCGAATTGTAGGAGCGGCCGGCGGTCGCCCTTGAGCGGATACCGGCCAAGCCGAGGGACCCCATCTATGAATCGCTCCACCAGGCGGAGGATTCACGGGTCCGAAGCCGTCACTTGCCCGCGATCCCGAATCTGAGATTCCGGAAGAGCCGTTTGTCGTCTTCGGAGACGCGAGCCCCAATACGGGCCATGAAGACGTTCTCTTCTCGAAGAGCTATGTTGGGTTCATTGGTTATGAACTCCTTGTAGCCCTGTCGCCTGAAAAGCTTCATCATCATTTTGCGATAATCGGACATGGTCAGCCCGGTCCCATCCAGGTCCCAATGCCAAGAAAAACCGTTCATGTACGCGATCTTGTCCTCGAAGAAATCGTTTTCCATCAACGCGTCGAAGATTATTTCCGAAAGCTTGGCGCCGCGGAAGTTTCTGCTCACTTCAATGGCGCCCATTTCGTACATCAGCTCCCCAAGCTTGTTCCATCGCTCGCCCGGACCGGGGTACCAACATGCCGCATACGCGACTATCACATTTCCACTGAAAAGGACGACCGCAACGCGGCCATCCTTGGCGGACGCAATTTTCTGAAAGGCTTCGGTCTTTTGAATAATGGACGAATAATGAGCAAAATGCCCCAGCCCTTCATCCAGGATCATTTCAGGGAACAATTGGGGCGGACAATTGGGTATTACGAGAAGAGGTCCTTTACCGGGGATCTCGCACCGGCGAATCCCCGGCAGCTCGTTCACGGCCTCTTCGAAGGAACCGAGTTCGGTCATGGCGGTCAGAAGTCACTCCAATCTTTGTGTATGTTTTTTACCATTATGATCAAGTCATAATACCGTCCCTGACGGTTTTTGACGTAGTCCTTGAGTGTTGCTTGCGGGAAGAAGTCGAGCTTGTATGCCGCGGCAATCGCCGCTTGTTCCACTTCGGACACGAATTCGGCCACCAGCTTCTCTATGCCGAGGTCCATACAGAGCTTCACCGCATCGAGCAACATCCAAGTTCCTATGCGCTGATGCCGATAGTCGGGATGGACGGTGATGCGAACGTGAGCAATGTGCCTCATGCATTCTGCGGCACGACGGTACATACGGACATTGGCGATGATCGATTCGTCGTCGGCCCGCACGGCGACCATCGGTACGATGCGATTGAAGTCCAGGTCCACCAACCATCGGTGCATCACTTCAGGGTCGGTCAAATCGTCCCTGAGAAACCAGCGTTCGGTTTCGGGGATGCGCGAGAAAAACAGCTTCAGGCGCTCCTCGTCCTCCCCGACCACCGGCCGCATTAGAACGACGGTTCCATCTTTGATTATGGTTTCGCGAGGATAATCCTCAAACATGTCACCGCTCCTTCCTCCGACATCAAGACTTTCTTCAGAGCATTTTCGGGCGTCTTCCGCTTCCGACCCCGACCTTCTCGGTATTCCCGTTGCAAATGCGGTCCGGTCGGTCGTAGAATACGTCCCATCCGGTCGGTCGCGGCGATCGCGATGTGCAATGATAGCACCAAGCCCAAAGGAGTGGCAAATTATGGATGAAAAAGAAACGGCCGTGCTCGACGCGATGAAGAAGGCGGGCAAACCGGTTAGGCCGGGTGACGTAGCCAAGGCCGTGGACATGGATTCAAAGGAAATTTCCAAGGTCATCGCGTCTCTAAAGAAAATGGGGCTGATCGCGTCGCCCAAAAAGTGCTACTACGCTCCTGTGGAAGAATAGAAGGCGAACCGGCTCCGGCCGTAACGCATGAACCGTAGCCGGATTTATTGGTGTCTTCGTGGTGAACGATTACCTGTTCACCGTGGTAAAAATTGGGAGACGCATTTTTCGCCTCCTTTTCGTCACGATTTATCCCGGGTCGGCGTCGGAGCCCCCCTGTGGGAACTCAAACACGGTGCCCGGATACACATCCATGGTAAGATCGTTAATATGTGTCGGACAAAAAGACCGGACTATGAAAAGACGGAGGTGTTGAAACCTCCCGGCCGTGTACACCTCATGGGGATTTGCGGCACGGGCATGGGGTCGCTTGCGGGATTGTTCCTAGAAGCGGGTTACAGGGTAACCGGGTCGGATCAGGCCGCGTATCCCCCAATGAGTGATTACCTGGGCCGGTTGGGTATCCGGGTGATGGAGGGTTACGATGCCGGCAATCTCGATGAAGCACCGGACCTCGTGGTGGTGGGAAACGTAATACGCCGCTCCAACCCCGAAGCCGCGGCCCTCGAGAAGTCGGGCATTGCCTTCGTCACCATGCCGGAGGCAATCACCCGTTATTTCGCGTGGGATAAGACCAGGATAGTGATCACCGGCACTCACGGCAAAACAACCGTAAGCTCCATGATTGCTTGGATACTTCACTCAACCGGAATGGACCCGGGGTTCATGATAGGCGGCATACCCGGCAACTTCGGCAAGAGTTGCCGAGCCGGCCTGGGCCCCTATTTCGTGATCGAGGGGGACGAGTACGACACCGCCTATTTCGAGAAAACCCCTAAATTCCTGCACTATCATCCCAAGCTCACCGTGATTACATCGTGCGAATTGGACCATGTGGACATTTACGCGAACATCGAGGACATAAGGTCGCAATTCCGGCGACTGGTCGAATCCATGCCCGATGACGGATTCATCTTGTACTACGGGGATGATCCGACGCTGAGGAACATCGTCCGCGGATCGGCCCCGGTTTCGGAGAGTTACGGTCTTCGGGACGACAACGATTGGATCGTTCGCAACGGCGGCCTGAACGGAAGAGGACTGATAACCTCCGTGATACGCCGTGGAATCAAGCAGGCTGAAGGCAACCTGCCGGTCTTGGGGACCCATAATCTTCTCAATGCATCGGCCGCGGTCGCCGTCGCGAACAGGATCGGCATATCGGCTTCAGCCGCCGTCAAGGCCCTTGCTTCATTCAAGGGGGTCCATCGACGTCAGGAAATCGCAGCGGATGAGGGCGGTCTTACGGTAGTCGATGATTTCGCGCATCACCCCACGGCGGTTAAGGCCACTGTGGATGCGGTCAAGGCACGCTACCCCGAGCGTCGTCTCGTTGCGGTATTCGAGCCGAGGACCAATTCGAGCAGGCGATCCGTATTCCAGGAAGATTACGCCGGCGCCTTTCCCCGTGCGGACGTGATCGTCGTGAGAGAACCTCGGGATGTGGCGCACATTCCGCCGGAAGACCGATTCAGCGCCGCTCGGCTGACCGAAGCCCTCCGGTCCGAAGGAAAAGAGGCCGTATTCTTTGACGACACGGAAGGGATAACGGCGTTTCTGGGCGCCGAGCTCCGCCGTGGAGATGTGGTTCTCGTAATGTCCAACGGCAACTTCGACGGCCTCGTCACCCGTCTCGTTTCAACGGCGAAGGAGAGGGCCGCATGAAGGAAGCGTATCTCTATGATCGATCGGACTCGGGCGCGGTCAAGTGCAGGCTCTGCCGGCACGGGTGTAGGATTGAGGAAGGGAAGACGGGCATCTGCTCGGTGCGGTCGAACCAAGGCGGCGTTCTATACTCGCTGGTTTACGATAAGCTCATTTCGGCAAACGTGGACCCCATTGAGAAAAAGCCCATATTCCATATGGCTCCGGGGTCAAAGAGTTTTTCCATCGCGACGGAGGGCTGCAACTTCCAATGCTCGTTCTGCCAGAATTACTCCATCTCCCAAAGCCCGCGCGATTCCGGAACAATTAGAGGTAATGCGGCCCTGCCGGAGCAAATCGTCGAGGCCGCGGTGCAGCGGGGTTGTCGCAGTATTTCCTACACCTACACCGAGCCGACGATTTTTTTCGAGCTGGCCTACGACACCATGGTACAGGCCAAAAAGCGCAATCTTATGAACGTGTTCGTCACGAACGGATACATGAGCCGCGATGCTCTGGACATGGCCAAGGGTCTGCTGGACGCGGCAAATGTGGATTTGAAGGCTTTTTCGGACGAATTCTACCTGAAACGGTGCAAAGCCCGGCTTGAGGGTGTTCTGGACACTTTGCGGTACATGAAGGAGATCGGCATATTTGTGGAGGTTACTACTCTCCTCATACCCTCGCTCAACGATCACCTCGGAGAGATCAGGGAATTGGCCGCATTCATCAAGAAGGACTTGGGTCCGGAGACCCCGTGGCACATCAGCCGGTTTCACCCCGATTTCAGAGAGACGGAGCTTCCTCCCACCGCGGTGGAAGCTCTGCGTGAAGCACGAGAGGTGGGGATCGAGGAAGGCTTGTACTACGTCTACACAGGCAATGCACCCGGCGAATCCGGTGAAAAAACCCATTGCCCCGGATGTTCGAGCTTGCTCATCGACCGCGTGGGCTATAGTATCCGTCGCAAACGTATCGTTGACGGCGCATGCTTCAAGTGCGGCCGCCGCGTGGAAGGTGTCGAGATGTAGGTTGAACGGATGGAGGAGCTAAACGCCGGCTACCTTCCCGACCGAACACTAATTGAGGGTAACCGTTCAGCGGGACGGCTCTTCGAATCCGGAAAATAGAACCACAAAGTCACCAAGACACGAAGAAGAGGTTGAAATGATCCATAAAAGCCTGTTGGTTCACAAGGCATGTTCACCCGGGAATCAAAGTGCCGGCTTAGGTCGGAGGTACTTGAAGATTATCAGCCTTTGATTCCTTTGTGCCTTTGTGACTTCGTGGTTCATTCTTCATCCGTCGTGGTGAACGATTACAATTGAGGTTGGTCATGTCATCTAAGCGGATTATCGTATCGCCGTCCATACTCTCCGCCGACTTCACCAGGCTGGGTGAAGAACTGGAGGCGGTTCAGGACGCAGGCGCGGACTGGATCCATGTGGACGTAATGGACGGTCGTTTCGTTCCCAATATAAGCATCGGCCCCATGGTCGTCGAAGCCGTAAAGAAGGTGGCACGGGTCCCGCTTGACGTACACCTTATGATTGCGGATCCCGACTCGTACATCGAAGCTTTCCGAGATGCGGGCGCGGACATACTCCACGTACATCCGGAGGCCGGCGGGCACCTGCACCGGACCCTAAACCAAATCAGGAAACTCGACATGAAGGCGGGGGCGGCCCTAAATCCCGCGACCGGGCTGGAGGCCGTCAAGCATGTGTTGCAGGACCTGGACGTGGTTATGATTATGACCGTGAATCCGGGATTCGGCGGTCAGTCGTTCATTCATACGATGTTGCCGAAAATTGCCGAGCTCAGACGGATGATAGACGAGTCCGGCCTCGACATCCTCATCGAAATCGACGGCGGAGTGAACCCCACCACCGCGCGCGATCTCGTCCTTAACGGAGCGGATGTCTTTGTTGCAGGGAGCGCCGTTTTCGGCCGGCCGCCGTACAAAGAGGTAATAGACAAACTGCGTTACCCGCTTGGGTAGACCGCCCCCGTCGCTCGGCGGAACGGACCGGGCTTTGTTGGTCGCGATGCGGGCCCGAGGAATCACACATGGAAGCCTATATGCGAATTAGACCCATCCTGATGATGGTCCTGGCGGCCTTGACGGCAATCATATTTGTCGTCGGGACCGCCGCGGCCTCGAAGAACGAAACGAAACCTGAAACTATGGAAGTCCCGGACCCTGATGAAGACCCCGGCTTATATTTCCTCATGGCGGAACAGGCCGAGGCCGAAGGGCGGCCCGATGAAATGTTCGGCTATTTTCGAAAAGCCCTATCCCTCGATCCTTCATCGGCTTATCTGAATTCCAGGATAGGGGCCCTGTTGGCCCGCAATCGACGAGTGGCCGACTCTTTGATCATGGCCCGCATGGCCGCCATGCTCGATCCGAAGTATGACGAGGCGTACACTCTTCTAGGCAAGTTGTACACCGTAATAGGAAACAAATCCCGGGCCGTCGAAGCGTACCAGAGGGCGCTGGATCTCAAGCCGGACGACAAGGACCTATACATATTCATAGGATCTCTTCAAGCTTCACAGAAGCAGTACGAAGACTCGGAGAAGACTTTTCAGGAGATGGTAAAGCATTTTCCTGAAGACAAAGACGGTTACTTCTATCTGGGAAAAATCTACGTAGAAACGCAGCTATACGATAAGGCCATCGAAACTTTCACGCAATTATTGGACCGAGGGGGAGACATAGCCGCTCAGGCTCACGTGGAACTGGCCTCGATTTACGCGTTTCAGAAAAAGTTCGACCTCGCGGAGAAGCACCTTCAAGAAGCCATCGAAATAGACCGATTCAACATCAATGCTCGGCTCAATTTAGGGCAAATCCTGGCGAGCCAGAAAAAGTACTCGGAATCATACAAGGTTTTTGAGGAAGTATCCAAGCTTGCCCCGTCCAACCTTCAAATAAAGATTCGTATGGCCCTTATACTGGCCGCGCAGAAAAAGTACGACAACGCGGAGGAACAGCTTACCAAGATCCTCGAATCCAAGCCGGGTTGGGACCAGGTCCGTTTTCACCTGGGCCGCGTTTTGAGAGAGCAGGGCAAGCTGGATGGGGCCGAAAAGGAATTCCTGCAAATCCCCAAGGGCGTCCCGACATTCCTCAACTCTCGTATCATCATGACGATCATGTTTCTCAAGAAACAGAACTTCGCCAAGGCCATGAGATACATTGATGAGGCCATCGCGGCGGAATCCGCGGACGCGGATCTGCACCACATTCGAGGTTCCATACTTGAGGAGTTGAACCGGTTCACAGAGGCCCTTATCAGCTACAAGCGAGCCTTGGAGTTGGACCCCGGGAACCTGAAGGTACGGTATTCGCTGGGTAACGTGTATGAGAAAAGCGGACGACGGACCGAGGCACTGGAGCAAATGGAGGGCATCATCAAGGAGAAAACCGATGATGCAAGCGCGATGAACTTCGTCGGTTACACTCTTCTCACCATGAACCAGGATTTGGAACGGGCTGAAAAACTCATCCGAAGGGCCGCGGAACTTAAACCCGAAGACGGTTACATAATGGATTCCCTCGGTTGGTTGCTCCACACCAAAGGCAGTGACGAAGAAGCGGCGCAGGTGCTCCGGAAAGCGAATGAGAAGGTTAAGACCGATGCCATCATAGCCGACCATCTGGGCGATGTGCTGGTGACGCTGAACCGAAAGGTCGAGGCAGCGGAAGCGTATCGGAAATCACTTGAAATAAATGCCGATAACGTGGTCGTTAAAGAAAAGCTCAAGAAAATCGAGGCCGACGCAGGACGGAAGGCTGATTGAAAACCGGAAAATCATCGTTCATGCCGGGCTGTGCCGGTTGCCGAGAGGTGTTTCCTTTATTCCCTTTCCGGACTTGGAGAGGGAATGGGAGTGAAGGACCGGACCTTGGGCAAAGGCTGTGGCGGTTGACCGCGGTAATCATATGTGCGGTCGGAATGTTGTGCCAAGCGCCGCCGGCATCCGCAGCCGAGGAGCGGAAACGGGAAGACGCCGGCACGAGCGCCCGTTATTCCTTCACAATGGCGATCCCCGGCAAAGCATTCCGATTTGCCGATGAAGATATCCCATTGAAAAGGCCGGACGTAGCAGCGCGTGTCGATGCCCAGATAAATTTCCTGCTGATGGATGCGAGAAGCGTCCTCACGCTTTGGCTACAGGACCTCAATCGTTACAAGTGGCTTTTTCGGGACGTTCTGGTGAAGGAGGGTCTGCCGAAAGATTTTGTGCTGTTGGCCGCCGTAATTTCCGGTCTTACTCCCAAGGTCGGGTCCAAGTCGGCCGGCGTGGGCTGGTGGGCAATCGACAAACCTTGCACCGAAGCCGACGGCGTACCCATGACCACCAACGCGTGGATTGATGATCGGCTGGATTTCGAGCTATCGACCGCGTGTTTCGCGAAGAGGCTGAAGAAAACACGGGACGATTTGAAGACCAAGAGCAACCTCATGGCCGCGGCCGCTTACATCGCTTCGCGAAAAGACTTGGTTGAATTGCAGGAGAAATGGAAGACCAAGGTGTTTTGGGATTTGCCTTTGCCCGACGACGCGGAGGTCTTGGTCACCCGATGGGTGGCCCTGGGAATAATCTACAAATATCCCAAGAGCTTTGATCTCAACTTCAAGGAAAGCCAACCCGTATCCTTCGACCAGGTCAGCAACCTCAAGCTCGCCAAGGATTTGCCGGTAGCCGAAATAGCACGGATAACCAAGACCCCGCCGATCCTCATCCTGGAAATGAACCCCAAGATCAAGCCCAATGAAGGAAAACTTCCCGCTATGGTGGGAGGCAAACCGGTGGAGCATTCCCTTGCCGCGCCGAAGGGGACGGGAAAAAGCCTCGTGGAACACCTGAAGAAGGAAGGATTCTTGGCTGTAAAGCGGTGATGTAACGGAATACCCGCAACCGTTCACCGAGTCCTCGCTTAATGCCTCACCCCCGACCCCCCATTTAGAAAAGAGGGGAAGAATCGGTCCCTTACCCCCCCTTTGTAAAGGGGGGCAGGGAGGATTTTTTCTTCTGCCTGTCGCCTTATTTTGACGCCTATGGGGGGATGGGGACGGCCTTCAGGGGGAGCCGGCGATGACCGCTTAGCCGGCGAGTGCAACCCGACAACCTTTTCCCGTGTTCACCCAAACACCAGACGGCACACCACCACCGACGCAAAAATACCGGCCGTGTCGGCGAGAAGGCCGGCATGCACGGCATATCGTGTCTTCGTGATGGAAACCGATCCAAAATAGACGGCAATCACGTAGAAGGTCGTTTCCGTGCTCCCAATTATCGTGGCGGCCAGACGAGCTTGAAACGAGTCCGGTCCATGACCGGTTATGATTTCGCCCAGTATGCCCAGGGACGCGGCGCCGGACAGAGGTCGCATCAAGGCCAACGTGATCACCTCCGGGGATATGCCCAAGTCCTTCAGGAAGTCGGGAAAGGCGAGAAGCACGAGGTCCAGGGCGCCGGAAGCCCTAAACATGCCGACCGCCACCAGAATTGCCACCAAATACGGGATGATCCTGACAGCGACTTCGAAGCCTTCTTTGGCGCCTTCCACGAAGACCTCGTACACTTTGACTCCCCTAAAAAAGCCGTAAAGAGGAATGCCCACGATAAAGGAAAGAAAGAAGATATTGGAAATCGATGTCGATAACTCAGTCATCCGAGGACCCTGGGGCGGGGGATTGCCGGAATCGTCGCGACCGGGACAGGAACCGTGCCGCCGTGATTCCGACTATTGTGGAAACGCCGGTCGCCAGGAGTGCAGGGAGCACTATTGCCGTCGGATTTGAGGATCCTCCCGCGGCCAGGAGTGCGATGGCGCCTGCCGGAATCAACTGCAAACTCGATGTGTTGATGGCCAAGAACATGCACATCTCGTCCGAAGCCGTTCCTTTATCCGGGTTCAGCTTGTCCAGATCGGTCATGGCCTTCAGACCCAGGGGAGTGGCGGCGTTGGTCAATCCGAACATGTTTGCCGCCATGTTCATGGCCATCGTGGCTATGGCGGGATGGCCTTCCGGAATCTTGGGGAAAAGCACCCGCATTATCGGGTACAACAGCGTGGTGAAGCGTTCCACCAATCCGCTGGCCTCCGCGATTCTCACCAGGCCCAGCCAGAAGGCCATGACTCCCGTAAAGCCGAGTGCCAATTGAAACGCTTGGTTGGAGCTCTGAGTGATGGAGGAAACCAACTCCTTGGTATGACCGGTCAGCACCGCCACAACCACGGATCCGACGACCAACGTCAGCCACACGATATTCAGCATGTGATCTTCCCGAACGGGCATCCGGAACAAGCGCGAACACCACGCAGCCGGAGCTCATGTCGCTTCTTGACGGGATCCGCATATCGGGTTCTTCCGGAATCCCCGGCTTGGCGCCGTGGGCAAACAAGATGAGAAGGAATCCGACATCCGAACCATCGAAAGACTCGCTCCCTCTGAGCTGGGGGCCTCTTAATCCAAGGCGTCCTTGCATATCAGAAGAACAACAAATGCGCAAATGTATATTTTTTATACGGCTTTCTTGGTCAACAACCTATACTGGTTGCCAAAAGTTCTGTCCGAAACAGCCAAATCCCCCCCAACCCCCCTTTAGAAAAGGGGGGAGCATTCAGTCTCTTACCCCCCCTTTTGTAAAGGGGGGCAGGGGGGATTTCTTCTTCTACCTGTCGCCCTATTTTGACGCCCATAGGCATTCCCCCGGCCCCCCATCCCCAAGAACGATCGATTACTCGTGGCACATGTCGGTTACCGCCGGGTGCTCGGTGGTTGCCGAATCGAGAGGAGGGGAAGGCCTTTCCATGGTTCGTTGTGCCTCAAGGAGGCATGGGAGCTCTTCGCCTCTTTGAAAAGGCATCGTCACTATGGATATCTGGATCTGCGTCGGGCGGCCTCGCAGTATTGTTCGATACCCATTGCCCTTATTTTTTCGTTTATCATCACCCATCCTTTGTACAGGCCCGGGTCAAAATTGGTTTTCTCACATGGAAACATGTCGCATTGCCAACAGAAATCCAGCCCCTTTTCCTGGTGGCACCTGCGTACTCCGCAGTCTTTGAACAGCTTACACTGTTCATTGCGACACCCCTTGCAGTTTTCCGATGCGAAGTAGTCCAGCATCTCCTTGAAATCAGGATACTTGGCAAAGATGGGGTCATCCAGAAGCGTCTCGAATCTCTTGGCGTTGAGATGGAAATTTCCCAGTTTTTCCTTAAGCTTTAAGCTGTACTTGCGTATGTCCCCGTCCACGTGTGCAAAACAAGTTTCGCAGCACAGGCCGCAGGGGGCTATGGACTCTTTGATTCTTTCGTCGGTCATGCTTCGTCTCCTTCCGCTGAATCGGTCATTCGTTTTCGCGTTCAAAGAACCGGGGCGCCGTGGATCGAGTAGTTCCTTTCATCATAACGGTTGCGGCAAGGAAGAAAAGTGGCATAATCGACAATATGGTGGGTGATAACGTCATTCCGCGCGATCCGGGAGGAACCCATGATAAAGGTTACGATTCTTGCCCCTTACAACACCATGGCCACAACCGTTTTCGGCCCCATGGACATTCTGAATCAGGCGGGGCGGCTGTGGAACCGCGTAACGGGATCCCCTCAGACACCGCTGTTTGATGTGACGCTCGCCTCGGCGGACGGAAGACCCGTCAGATCGGTGAACAACGTCCATATCCAACCCCATTGCGGCATTGAGGATGTTCGGGAAACGGATCTGCTGATAATCTCATCGGCCACCTACATTGAAAAGATTCTTGAGCTGAATCCCGAATTGGTTCCCTGGATACGTGGGCATTACGATCGCGGCACCCATGTTGCAAGTATTTGCACCGGGGTCTTTTTGCTGTCGGAAACCGGGCTTCTGGATGGTAAGTCCGCGACACTCCATTGGGGATTTGCGGACATGTTCCGCAAGAGATATCCACGAGTTAAATTGCGACAGGACCTGATGTACATTGATCACGGTCGTCTCTATTGTTCGGCCGGCGTGAGCGCGGGCATGGATCTTTCCCTGTATCTGGTGGAGAAGTTCTGTGGGCGACAAGCGGCGGTCCGGTCGGCCAAGACCATGGTTTTGGATATGGGGAGAGTATCTCAGTCGCCCTATGAACGTTTGTCCGTTCCAAAGGACCACGGCGATCCTTTGGTCGTGAAGGCCCAGGAATGGATGGAACGGCGTCAATCCGAGCCGATTGATTACGAACAACTGGCGCAAGAACTCCGGATGAGCCGCCGATCCATGGAACGCCGGTTCAAAAAGGCGGTGGGAGTGACCCCATTGGGATATTTACAGATGTTGCGGGTGGAAAGGGCTAAACTCCTGCTGGAGGAAGGCACCCGCACTTTCAGTGAAATAGCGTATCAGGTCGGATACGAAGACATCCCTTTCTTCAGAAAGATATTCGTCAGACTCACCGGTTTGAGACCGCATGAATATCAACAGAGGTTTTCGGGGTACTGCGGGGGCGCGGGGAATACCACAGATGAACGGTGACGGCGCAATTTCGAATAGATCACGACCCTTCTCAAGAAGTTCATTGATCGGAACGCTGACGGCAATTATCACGGACCCACCTGTAGATGGGGCACCCCCGTTCAAGGGTCCATTTATTACGACATCGCCCCCACCAAGTCTCATCTATGCTGAAAAATCTCCCCCTTTTCGAACCGTCTATTGTGAGACCCTACACCAGGGCCGATCTCAGGGCCGTGAAGGATGGGGTAGCCCAGGCTTTCGAGCCATTCCAAAGCAGCCTGCTCCACATCAGATTCAAGAATCTTGGACGTCATGATGAAACCATCTCCTGAAGCGCTTCGCAGAACACCTGGAAACTTCGCGACCGATTCCGCTTTGGGTCCATATGAGTAACAATCGAACGAGCGACATCAATTTTGCGCAGGCCGCCTAAGAAGTGCCCCTTTCGCCGAAGTATGCGTTCAAATGCCTCCCACGTCCCACCCTTTATCGCATCCGGGTCACGATATTGTGTCTGCGCGGGAATCGTAGGCGGCACATTCGGGTAAGCCGCCCGCACTGCCTCCCAGTCGCCGAAGTACCACGCTTCCAGTTCCTCAATGACAATGCGATTGGTGACAATGTAGGGCGAAACCTCTGTCCGCGCCCGTGTCCTGGTCGGAAGCCCGGCACTCTGTGCGCACTCTTCCAGCTTTGCCTTTAGTTCAAGACAATCATCGTCATCGCGGTCAACCAGCACCACAATTCTCCAGTTCTGAGGCAACCAACGAGCGTAACCCCGTAAGCGCTCCGTAAGCCGCTTGAGTAATTCGTCTTTGCATTGATACGGGTAGATCTCAAAAGGCATATCATTGAGTATCTTGGGAAGCAAGAGCCGCAAGGCAGCTTCCATCGACGGTTCTTCCACCAGGAAATCAACCCGTTCCACGCTCATGGATTGCCGCCCTTTGTCCTAGGAGCCCCTGCATTCACAAGCGGGTCTCCCAATCCAAATCGTCCTTCAAGCCAGAGGTGCCCCATGGCAGCGCCTTCCGCAACGAACTCCTCGATTCCCCTGATATCCGACGCACGCTTCGCTTGGGTAAATCCATATTCGTCCCGGTAAAGAACGCGGACCTCTTCAGGCCGCACAGCATTCAGGAAGAAAGGCGAGTGGGTAGTGACCAGAAGTTGAGAGCGCTCGCCGGCAGCGCGGCACTCCTCGGCAAGCTCGTGAAGCAGACGTGGATGCAGATAGTTCTCCGGCTCCTCGATGCCGATAAAATGAGGC
The DNA here is from genome assembly GCA_043799015.1 of Pseudomonadota bacterium. Taxonomy (GTDB): domain Bacteria; phylum Desulfobacterota; class Desulfomonilia; order Desulfomonilales; family Desulfomonilaceae; genus JAZDOF01. The sequence goes on from JAZDOF010000274.1 coordinate 16,586, forward strand.
GGCTCAGGGTCGTAGAGCACTATGAGGTAAGCAAGCATCTTCAGGGTCCCATCCGACGCGAACCTGGAAAGAACAGGCCGATCAAACGGGGCGTCCTTGATTTGAAGCAGCAGCCGCCCATCCGGCATGGGCTCTGCCTCGACACGCCCCAGGCGGGGAACTCGATTGCGTAGCACCTCTATTATCCGATCCAGCCTTTCACTGTGTTGTTCCTTGAGGTACTGGATAACGTTCGGCAGATTGTCTCCCGTTTTGCTGAGCCGCTCTTGCGGGCCTGCTTCCGGTTGAAGGCGCGTGTCGTCTATGGAAAGGTATGAGACATACCAATCGGTTATGAATTCTCGGAGCGCCGCTACCCTCGGGTGATCAGCGAATTGGCCCAGGGTATTAACTGCCATCAGATCCGGTGATCTCAGCGGTATCTCTATTCGCTGGTCCTCTTCATCCGGCATCTCGCCGCTGACTGCCGTCCCCAGCCCTTCTCGGTATTCCAGAATGCGGAATGGTCTTCCTCTCCGGCCCCTCCGCCATTGAAGCCGTTCCTCAACGACAACGGGTGCTTTGCCCTTTTCATATATGGCAAGATGATACGTAATGATGGGATGTTTGGGCTTTTCTCGGTATTGGATCTCAATGACAACCGGGCCGTTCTCTCCTCGCGTCTTTAGCTCCCGCGCCCGTCCTCGTCGGTCCCACGCATGACGAAGTCCAAATCGAAAGCACTCGGATAAGAAGTTGAAAACATCGAATACGGTTGATTTACCGCTGCCGTTTGGACCCAGGAGCACCATGAGCGGAGTGATATTCTTGAACTCAACCTTTTTCAGCGCTCGAAAGTTCTCAACCCGCAGGCTTTCGATACGTGGAGGTCCGGCAGCACGGATTTGATCAGTCGGATTCTTCATCGGCTTTGCCATGGGATCACCTCAAAGAGACGAATGGGGTTGTCAGGGGGAAACGCTTAAATAAGAATTACCCTTAATTTTGACATGTTACGACAATCGGCCTCATCGCCGGGAGGTTGTACTTAAATAAGCTCATGCCCACAGGGCATATTCGCT
>JAZDOF010000277.1:0-19695 GCA_043799015.1 Pseudomonadota bacterium
AAATTAAACTGAGGCATTTTCGGAGGGAGTCCGAATGATGAACGCACGACCGGGTCATGGGCCGTGCAACCTGTGGTGGTGGACGACGGTCTCGACGCTGGTACTGATGATGGGGTTTCCGGCTTGGATCGCTGCGGCGGACGACGGGTTCCACGAACACTATGAAATAGGCAAGGCAAGGATGAACGCCGGCGCTTTCTCCGACGCCGCGGACGCGTTTTCCCGGGCCTTGGACCGTCTGGATGAATCGGATCACAATTATTGGGTGGTTCTCTTGTCGAGGAGTCAAGCTCACTTCAGGAAGGGCGACCACAACAGCGCGCTCAGGGACGCGGCCGGCATATTGCGGTCACAGTCCTCCGATGGCCTTCTTAACGCCTCTGCATATCATATCAGGGGGCTAATCCATCTGAAGACCGGAGAAGACAAAAAGGCGGTCCAAGAATTTACCGCGGCCATTAAGGAAGAGCACGACGACGATAAGTTGCGCGCCCGCTCGTTTGCCAATCGCGGGGTGGTTTTTATCAATCTGGGAGAGCCCGACAAGGCCATAAGCGATCTCAACAAGGCCCTTGATCTTGATCCCAAGTTGTCGTTCGCGCTCGCTTCGAGGGGATTGGCCCATTTGAGAAAGGACAGAATGGACAGGGCTCGGCTGGATAGCGAAAAGGCTCTCTCCATGAACCCGGACGACCAGACCGCGATGCTGGCCGATAGAGTCCTGAGGGAACTATCGGTGTCGTTCTCGGGCCCTGACCGCATATCGGTGCCTATGAACGACGACGGCCAGATATTCGTTCAGGTCAAGTTCAGTAAGGACGGTAAGCCCTATCGCTTTTTGCTGGACACCGGCGCCACGCACAGCCTTGTGGGTGCTGAACTGCTCCGGAAAATCAGCGCCGATGCCCAGGTAAAGGAGGTCGGCAAGGGCAAAGTAACCGTTGCCGACGGGTCATCTCATCGAATAACGAAGTACCGGGTCTCCAGCGCGTTCCTCTACAACCTCCCGTTGGGAGAAATCGAAGTGCTCGTCTTCGACGACAAACACAAGGGAGCTTCCAATCTTCTAGGCACCAAAAGCCTCCGGCAAGTCTCGATTTCCATCGACAACGGCGCAAAAAATGCCGAAATCAGGATGGACTCGGCCAAGAGGTAGCAAGGGCAGGATGGGCGGGCTGAACCCATAACGTTGGAATAACGGATGAGTCCGTAGCTCCCGCCCGACTTTCGCCTTGGATTGAACCCATGGCTGCCCCGGTTGAACCTCGGCTAAGGTCGCCGGCCTCTCGTCATCCTCTTGAATTCGATCTCCTTGACCATGCAGTAAATGGTGGGCACCACGAATATGGTGATTATGTCGATCGCCATGCCTCCGAATGTGGGCAAGGCCATCGGCACGGCGACGTCCGCGCCTCGACCCGTTGACGTGAGCACCGGGATGAGTGCCAGGATTGTCGTAGCGGTGGTCATCAGGGCCGGCCTGACCCTTTTCATACCCGCCTCCACCGTGGCTTCCCTGATTTCCTTGATGGACACGAAAGAATGCTTGCGGAATACCTGATCGAGATAGGTCGAGTAGATCACGCCGTCATTGGTGGCAATGCCGAACAGCGCCAGGAAGCCGACCCACACCGCAACACTGAGATTGTACTGCCGAACCTGGAACAGTTCGCGCATATTCATCCCGAAGACGCTGAAGTCGAGGAACCAGGGCTGCGAGTACAGCCAAATCATGATAAATCCCCCGGACCAGGCCACGAAAATTCCGGAAAAGACATTCAACGATGTAGGGATGGAGTGGAACTGGAAATACAGCACCAGGAAGATGAGGAACAGAGAGGCGGGGATAACGATCCTCAAGGTCTGTTCCGATCTGACCTGGTTCTCATAGGATCCGGCGAAAACGAAGGATGAACCGGGAGGAAGCTTGAACTCACCCACGGCCATCTTGTGGCGCAGATAGTTGTCTGCGGCCCGCACCACGTCCACTTCTCCATGTCCGGGCTTCTTGTCGAAAAGCACATAGCTTACCGGAAAGGTGTCTTCGGTACCTATTACCATCGGGCCTCGCGAGTACTTGATGGATGCAATCAGACTCATCGGCACCTGAACTCCCTCGTTTCCGAGGACTTCGGAAGGAATACGGGAGCCTTCATTTGCCGGGATGAGCGGCAACAGTACGTCGCCCAGAGACTCGAGCGAATCCCGCAACTCCCGTTGGTACCTGATCCTCACCGGGTAACGCTCTCGGCCCTCTACCGTAGTCGTGATGCGTTTGCCGCCGATGGCCGTTTCAATTACGTCCTGCACATCGGTGATCATAAGGCCGTACCTGGCCATGGCGTTTCGATCTATGTCGATTTCCAGGTACGGAGTGCCGATGAGCCGATCCGCTATTACGGAAGCCGGTTCTACCGTAGGGATTTCCTTGAGGTAGCGCTCGATTTCAAGACCCACCTTTTCCACATCAGCCAGGTCCTTGCCCCTAACCTTCACCCCCATTGCCGCTCGCATCCCGCTCTGGAGCATGACTATTCTGGCCGCTATGGGCTGAAGCCTGGGAGCGGATGTGGTGCCCGGCAGCTCCGCGGCCTTGACGATCTCCTTCCAGATATCATCCGGTGTCTTTATGTGCGGTCGCCAATTCCTTATGGGACCGCCGGTCGCGGGATCAATGAGTCGCTTCCCGGTTACCGGATCGGATTTGTATTTCGGCGTATAATTGATCACCGTCTCTATCATGGATACGGGGGCCGGGTCCAAGGCGCTCTCCACCCTTCCTATTTTTCCTACGACCGATTCGACCTCCGGAATGGATTTGATCGCTAGGTTCTGTTTATGTATGATATCAAGGGCTTCCCCGATGCCGGCATGGGGCATGGTGCTCGGCATGAACAGAAAGGACCCCTCGTCCAGGTCCGGCATGAACTCCTTGCCAAGGCCCGGGAAAGCATGAGCAAGCTTGGACCAGGGCCAATTGCGCCGCACCCGGTTGCCGGCCGGTTCCGATTGACCCTCCTTATCGGCGGCCGAGGAAGGGGCGCTCACATGATGGGACTCCGGACGCGAACTCCCAGCCAAATAGTCCACCGATGCCGGCACGAACCTAAACACGGTATCAAACCCGAGCCAAATGACGGCCCCGAACAACACCAAGCCCGCGGGCAGACAGAGGAACAGGGCCTTGTGATCCAGGGACCATCTCAAGAACGGTTGATAAAATGCCGTGAAGATTTTGCGGATGCCCAGCAAGCCGAAGATGAGGAACGACGCAAAGATCAGGTTCCTGACAAATCCCGGCTCAGGGCCTAGGGGCAACCAATGATGCGTCAGAAGAACCACGACCAACACAAGAGCCCCAATGTTCAGGATGGTCGGTGTTCTCTTGCGTGCCGACTCCGGCAGGAAGAGCGACACCGACTTGATTATCCCCGTGAAGATCAGAGCGGCCCCTAGCCACCACGAAACGGCCCAGCCCAGCCAAACGCCGAGGACGACAAGGACGCCGTTTATCACTAGAAGCGTTTTTCGGCGCAGATTTCTCTTTGTAAAGATCAAGTGGGCCAGGGGTGGAACTAGGGCGAGTGCGAGAATTAGCGACGCTGCCACGGCAAAAGTCTTGGTGTAGGCCACGGGCTTGAACAGCTTCCCTTCGGGGCCGGTGAGGGAAAACACCGGTATGAAGGAAATGATCGTGGTCAGGGAAGATGTTATCACCGCTCCCCCCACCTCTGCGGCCGATTCTCCGATCAACTCCAGCGTGCTCCTACCCCGCGGTTCCTCTTCCATGTGCCGCAAGATGTTTTCAAACAGGATTATCCCCATGTCCACCATCACCCCTATGGCGATGGCGATGCCCGAGAGGGCCATTATGTTCGCGTCCACCCCGGTAAACTTCATTACGACGAAAGTGAGGAGCACCGCTAACGGCAACACCGAGGAAATCAGTATGGAACCCGCTAGGTGGTTAACCATCACGATAACTACGATGATGGTAACCAGGATCTCCTCGGAAAGAGCCCGTTTCAACGTATCGAGAGTCTCGTAGATGAGATTGGTGCGGTCGTAGAACGGGACTATTCGGACCTTTGAAATCCGCCCGTCGGCCAACGTCTTGGTGGGGAGACCGGGTTCTATTTCCTGGATTTTCAATTTGACGTTTCTAATGGCGTGGAGCGGGTTCTCGCCGAACCGTACGACAACCGCTCCCCCGACGACCTCCGCGCCCTCCTTGTCCAAAGCGCCTCGACGAATCGCGGGGCCCATGGAAACGGTGGCCACATCCTTGATGAAGAGCGGCACGGCCTCATTCACCTTCACCACGCTGTTTTCTATGTCCTCTACGGATCGTATGAATCCCAGGCCGCGGATGGTGTACTCCACCTGATTCACTTCGATGGTGCCGGCCCCCACATCCAAATTGGCCATTCGTATTCCGGACAAAACGTCGAGGAGGGTAATCCTGTGGGCCCTCATGGCTTCGGGATTCAGATCTATTTGGTATTCCTTGACGTAACCGCCGACGGATGCGACTTCGCTCACGCCGCCTGCCGACTGGAGGGCATATCGTACGTAGTAATCCTGAATCGTTCGCAGCTCATCGAGGCCGAATCCCTCCCCTTCCACGGTGTACCAAAACACCTGTCCCAAGGCCGTGGCGTCCGGTCCGAGGGAAGGCTGCACAGCCGCGGGCAGAGTTCCGGCGGGTAAGGAATTGAGTTTCTCCAAGATACGGGAGCGGGACCAGTAGAATTCCACATCCTCCTTGAATATGACGAATATCGTGGAGAAACCGAAGTAGGAGCTGCTTCGGACCGTTTTTATACCCGGAACTCCGAGTAGCGCCACCGTCAGCGGATAAGTGATCTGGTCCTCGATGTCCTTGGGGGATCGTCCCTCCCATGTGGTGAATACGATTTGTTGATTTTCGCCTATATCCGGTATCGCATCGACGGGTACCGGCTTGCGCGGCAACCAAGATATGTCCCAGTCGAACGGGGCTACGGCCAGGCCGCACGTCGACACTGCGACGATCACCATTACCATGAGGAGCTTTTGGTCGATCCAGAACCGCATCAACCGGGAGAACAACGACTCACCTTCCCCTCCTTCATAGGGCCGCTCGCCGTGCTCATTGTGATTGGACATCATTTTGCTCCTTTCGGCGGCATTTCAGACGGGATGGTCTCGGTAAGCTCCGCGCACTTAAGCATGTTCTGTCCCTTGAACAGCTCGCGACCAAAATATGGATTTCGAGGTTCCTTGTTTTCTTCTATCCAGTACGCGCCCTGTTCATCGGACGCCATGGGGCAATAATAAACAAAGAGCGGACCGGGCATTGCGTGCCGAAAACTCATTAGTAATCGTGAGAAGGACTCGGAGAGAGGATCGAATCCCTTGCGCATGACTGGAATATCCTTCTGTTCCGAAATGGTCTTCAAAGCCGACAGAATGGATTGGGAATTTGTCTTCCATAGTTCCCTGCCTTTCTCATCGAGAACTTGTCCGTTCACATCCGCCAAAAGATTTGCCATGCTGCGGGCCTCGACCGCGGCCGCTTCCGTTTCCTTCTCCACCAGCGCCTCTTTTAGCCCCAGGTAAGCTTTGACTACCGGTGTCAATCGGTTGAGGAACTCTGCCGGCGCCGGCAGCTTGGCCACAACTTCGTCCGTCGCTTGGTCCCGTCCCGCCGGCGCGCCGGAGGGCGCGTCCAAAGACATTACACTCTGCTTACCAAGTATCTGCATGGCGCTGTCTATTTTGAAATTGCCCCTGGTTACTACCTTCTCCCCTTCTTCAAGCCCGCCGTAAACGACATATTTATCACCCGCCCTCGGACCGATAACGACTTCCCGCAACTCGTACGTGGGTTGACCGGTACCGGGCACTTCCACGTAGGCCACGGCCCGTTTTCCCGTTATCAAAGGAGCGGATACGGGGATTACCAGAGGCAACTCCGGGCTGGGATCGTCCGCATACCCGTAAGCCGATGCCGGCCTCATGGGCATCTTACTGTCCGGGCACGTACCGGGTTCGGTACCGGGAGTATCCTGTGGATGCAGGGGACAGATGTACTTTCCCACCCATTCCCGTTTGATCACTCTGCCGGCCTTGTCGACTTCGGCTTCCACTTCAGCGGTAACGAACATGCCCGGTTTGAGGCTCAGGTCGGGGTTATCAGCTTCGGCGCGGATCTTGACGGATCGGGTACGCGTATCCAAAGTGGGATCGATGAACAGCACCTTGCCCTTGAACTGCCGGCCCGGCACCGCGGACGTACTGAAGACAACATCTTGACCGTATCTTATCCAGGGCATGTACGATTCATAGGCATCCATCTTCACCCATACGTGAGACAGATCATTGATTATGTACATTTCCTGACCTTCTTTTACGAACTGTCCCAGTACCGCCATCTTTCTCATCACGATGCCGCTGATCGGTGCGCGCAAGGTGATGTTCATCGTCGGCTTCTTGCTATCCTTGATTTGTTGGACCTGTTCCCGAGTGAGCCCCAGTTGAATGAGCTTTTCCTCCGCCCCCCGTATCACCGCATCATCCACGTGGGATCCGCGCAAAGTCTCGAAAAGCTCCACTTGCGACTTGATCAGCGTCGGACTCCAGATGGTGACCATGGGGTCGCCCTTGTTCACCTTAACCCCGGTGAAGTTGACGAAGACTTCGTCCAGACGGCCCTCAACGCGCGCCGTAAGTGCTGCCACTCTGGTTTCGTCCTCAGATATGGTCCCCACCATCCTGACCTTCACCTTAGCCGCCTCTCTGCGCACCGGTACCGTATCAATTCGAGCAAGCCTTTTGGCGGCCTCGGACATTGCGTACCGACGCGACCCCGTGTCCCCCGTCCCCAGGGTATCTGACCGTAAAGGAATTAAATCCATGAAGCAAATTGGGCACTTACCGGGATTGGGGAGCTTGATTTGCGGATGCATAGCACAGGTCCAGACCTCCGTCTTCCGGGCCGGCTCCTCAGGCGAGGCGGGACGTTGATGAGAAGGCCCGGCATCGGAATGAACCTCCTTGTCCTCGTGATGCGACCCTCCCGAGAGGTGGAATCCCACGGCAAATCCGGTGGCCAGTAGGGCTACCGCGCCCAGTAGTAGAATCGCGCGTTTGTCCATGAAACGCGGGGTCCATCTGTTTTGCATGAGGTCCTCCTTACCGGCATCCGGCTCCACCCTTGCCATTGGCGGCCGCCGGGCATTTCTTACATGGGTTCACTCTTCCCGGCTCATCATATATTAGTTCTTGAGTAGGGTTTTTGACAACCCGCACGAATGATACCATTGCGCACACAAGCAGGTAATTTCCAATCGGTGTCCGTCGAAGCCGTTACCCCCCTAACGGGCTCCCTTTTTGCTTTACTATTCATAGCTCATTGGTAGGAGTCGGCCTCACCATGCAAATCCCAGTTGAAATAGAACCGCATTAATGAGTAGATAGAGCTGAAGCGAACCGGGTTCATCCACGGCCGGCACGGACCGGACCAACGGCAGGTATCACATGCATGTCCCCGACGAGACGGATTGTCTTGCGCTGCTCCGTAAGTACAAGACTCCTGAGCACATCGTTCAGCATTCACAAAGAGTCTGGGAGGTGGCGCGGGTGATCACCCACGGACTTTCCATGAGGTCGATCATGTTGGACATGGACCTGGTGAGAGCGTCCAGTCTTCTTCACGACATAGCCAAGTATCCGTGCATAGTCGCCGGCCGCGGTTACCATGACGTGGTGGGGGAAGAAATGCTCAACGGGGAGGGGCTGCCAAGTGTGGCACTGATCGTCGTCCAGCATGTGATTTTGCGGAACGACGACGGCCAAGCGGTCAGGGAAGAGCACGTAGTCCACTATTCCGACAAACGGGTAGTTCACGACAAGGTGGTGGACCTCGAAGAGCGTTTCGATTATCTCCTCAAGGCCTACGGGAAGACGGCCCGGGCCCAGGAACGGCTCATGGAGATGAAGGACGAAACGAAACGATTGGAAGAACGGATCTTTCGATTTCTCGATTTTACCCCGAACGACCTCTTGAGCATCATCGAGGCCACGGGGAGCCGGTCCCGGGGTTGAAGCTTCCACCGAGCCGGTCACCGACCGGGTTTGTTTCGGAACCACTCCACTATATCTTCCAACTCCTCCAGCTCGCGTCCTGAGAATTTCCTCACGAAAGTCAGGACTTGCTGCGACAGCCAGAAGCGTTCCTCCGGCGTCGCGGGGTCCGCAACTTGAAGAAAGGATTGCAGGAGGTCTTTGATGACCCTCACCTGATCCAGAATGGAATCGGCTACGACGGAATCGAGTCTCCGGCGGCGGGTATCCAGGATACTCACCACTTTTGGTCCTTCTGCGGATTTGGCCCCCCACGTAGGGTTCCCGGCTTTCATAATACCGGCGGCTGTGTCCTCGGGCACCGGAAAGGCTCGCGTCAGTTCCGACATCCGGAACTCCGGATGAATGCTCCTTAAGGGCACCCCGGTCCTCACATCGAACAATAGGACCTGTGACGGGTCCGGTTCCTCACCGGGCGGGTCCGGCACGGAGACGAGTACCGCAAAGTCGCGTATGAGGAAATATTCGCGGTGTTGATTCTCTTCCATGTCGAAATAATAACACGCGTTGCCGGAGTGATGCCATTGCGCATGCGATCCGGTAATTCCGGAAAGGCAATAACGTTTCAGCGTTTATAGCGGTTGCCGAAATTAATGTCCGTTTGAGGGCTCGGACATCGTCTTAGCTTCTGAGGATAAATCCCCCCTACCCCCCTTTACAAAAGGGGGGTAATCATGCGTTCCGATGGGGCATTTTGGCTCCCCCCTTACCGGGCTCCCGGTAAAGGGGGGTGGGGGGGATTTGGCTGTTTCGGACAAAACTTTTGGCAACCAGTTTATTGGACCACGGACCGAGCCCTTTCCGAAGGAAACCAAAACAGACCGGGGCCCACACTATTTGGGGTCACCCGGCCCGTTTTCCGTAAGTCTTCGGGTTTAAGGCCGAATACGTCGTTAGATCATGAAGAAAACCTTTTGCAGGATTTTGGGGGTGTATCCTTCCACGTCGAGGAACAAGGTAATTCCCCCGTTGAAGAACGGCCAGCCCGCACCAAGGATCATGGCGGTGTCGATATCCTTAGGATCTCGGACCACCTTCTCCCTCAGCATCGCGTCCACTTCCTTGGTGATGTTTGTTAAGAGTCGATCGCGGATCTCCTCCTTTACGAACACCTTGTCGCCCTTATCCGACCAGATTTCCGCTACCCGGGGGTCAAGCTGTTTGCCGGGACCCATACCCTGATAGATTTGCGGTATCTTTGCCTCGACCATTTTCTTCATGTGCTTGTTCAACGGGAAGCGCTCAGGCCATGCCCCGTGGCATGTTTCCAGCACGTGGAAAGCCACCGCCGGCCCGACGAGACCTAGGAGATCGAAGGGCGCCATGGGTAACCCGAGTGACAGGGCGGCTTCATCGATTTGATCGAAGGTCGCGCCTTCATCCAGCATCTGGAAGCAATCGCTCAGGAGCTGGGTCAGTAGTCTGTTAACGAGGAATGCGGGGGAGTCTTTGACCAAGATAGCGGTCTTTTTTATCTTTTTGGCACAGTCAAACGCCGTGGCAAGGGCGAGGTCGTTGGTCTTGTCCCCTTTGATGATCTCCAGGAGAGGCAGTATCGCGACCGGGTTGAAAAAGTGAAAACCCACCACCCGTTCCGGATGGTTTAGTTTTGAAGCCATCTCGGAAATCGACAAACTTGATGTGTTCGTTGCCAGGATGCAGGTATCGGAGACCACTTCCTCGGCCTCGGCGAAGACCTGCTGCTTAATGCTCATTTCCTCGAACACGGCCTCGATAACGAAATCACAATCCGCGAAGTCCTTCCAGTCAAGGGTGGGTATCAGCATTTGGGCCATGTGATCGGCCTTGGCTTGGCTGAGCCTTCCCTTGTTCACCATGGAGGCAAGCTCGCCTTTGACGTACCCGACACCTTTATCAAGGAACTCCTGCTTAATGTCTTTCATAACCACCGGCACACCGAGACGGCGGAGAAAGAGGATTGCGAGCTGGGACGCCATGAGACCGGCGCCGATCACTCCGACCTTGTTGAGCTTAGCCCCCTTCACGTCCTTGGGCTGACCAACGGGCTTCTTGGCCCTTCGTTGCACCAGATCGAAGTTGTACACCGAAGCCTTGCAATGCCTGCCCTTGATGAGATCGCCTAGGGCTTTGTCTTCGGCCGCAAAACACTCGTCAAGGCTCTTCTGGGGGTTACAGGCCGCTTCAATCAATTCCAGGGCCCTGTACGGCGCGGGGGCCGCACCATGTACGCGCATATCGACGAAATTCCGGGCCGAGGTCAAGGCGTGTTGAAGCTTTGACATATCGGGAGGCTTTCGTTCGATCGTCTCGCTGCCGTCGATGATCCGTTCCAGAAGGGCCAGGGACTCGTCGAAGAATTCGACGGATTCGAAAAGCCGGTCCGCCAAGCCCATTTCAAAAGCCTTGGTGCCGTCGATCATCCGGTTCTGGTTAAGTGAGTTGAAAATGATGAGCTCAAGGGCTTTCTCGGGCCCGATAAGACGCGGGGCCAGAGTCGAGCCGCCCCATCCGGGAATAAGGCCCAGAAAGCATTCGGGAAACGCTATTGCCGGTACTGCCTTGGAGATGGTACGGTAGTCGCAATAGAGGCCGATCTCGAGGCCGCCGCCGAGCGCGGCGCCGTTGATGGCCGCGAGTGTGGGAATGGGCAGGTCCATAATACGTTTCATGGCCGCATGACCGGTCGAGCCGATCCTTCTGCCTTGCTCGAAGGTATTTATGAACGGTATCTGGGTGATATCCGCTCCCGCGGCAAATATGTAATGCTTGCCGCAGAGCATCATGCCCTTTATGTCTTTGTCCGCCTCGATCCGGTCCATCGCGGACTGCAACGATCTTAGCGCTTCTTCGCCGAATGTATTGGGTTTTTTGTAATCCTCGCCGTTGTCCATGGTGACGACGGCGATCTTGCCGACGCGGGAATTGTATATATTCGAATGGAACAGGGTTGGCGCCTCAGCCATGACTCCTCCTTGTTTGTTCACCTGAAGATTGGAGAAATGGGTTCATCGTAACGGACGATCATTCGCCGGCGTATGGGTCATGCATCGCATTTCGGTGCGGAGACGATCGTGCTCATGAATCAGTCCTCTTCATCGTGGCCATGGTTCTTGTGCGCCTTGTTCTTCCAGATCATGGCGCCGCCCTGTCCTAGGCCGACGCACATGGTCGCAAGACCGTACTTGGCGTCAGGTTTCTCCATGAACCCGTGCATCAGATGGATTGCGAGCCGCACGCCCGAGGAAGCCAACGGGTGGCCGAACGCAATAGCCCCACCATATTGGTTTACCCGGGGATCATCGGGGAATTGCAGACCGAACTCCTTCAAGAACGCCACGGCCTGAACTGCAAAAGCCTCGTTCATTTCGATGAGACCGATATCGTCCATGGAGAGGCCCGCTATCTTGAGCACCTTCTTTGTCGCGGGAATCGGCCCTATACCCATTATTTCAGGAGGCACGCCAACATAGGTGAACGCCTCCAACTGCATCTTGTAGTCAATACCGTTCTCTTTTGCGAAATCCTTCGACATGAGGATTGCGCCGGCCGCGCCGTCATTGAGTCCGGAGGAATTACCGGCGGTGACTTTACCCATCACTCGGAAGGGAGTACGCAGACTTCCAAGGCCTTCCTTGGTCGTTTCCGGGCGCGGCTGCTCGTCCTTGTTCGCCACCACCCAACCGTTCTTGGTGTACACGGTCATGGGGACGATCATTTCCCCGATCTTACCCGACGCGATGGCGTCAGCGGCTTTCTTCTGGCAAACCAAGGAATACTCGTCGGTCATTTCCTTGGTGATATCGGGAAACATATCGTGGAGGTTTTCCGCGGTCATGCCCATGGACATGGCGCTTTCATCCACGAGTTTATCGGTAAGGAAACGCGGGTTGGGGTCTGCCGTGGCACCCATGGGGTGATGTCCCATGTGCTCCACGCCGCCCGCGATGGCCACGTCGCAGGCGCCCATGGCTATTTCGCCCGCAGCGGCCGTCAGTGCGCTCATTCCACCCGCACACATGCGGTCGATGGAGAACCCCGCGGTGGTTACCGGGAGCCCGGCCAGCAAGACCGAAGTCCTTCCCAACGTCAGGCCTTGGTCCTTTTCTTGGCAGAATGCGCCCCAGGCGTTCTCTTCGATCATTTCCGGCTTTACATTAGGATTGCGCCTCATAAGCTCCCGGATTACCTTGATGACCATGTCGTCGGCCCTGGTATTCCAGAACACTCCTTTTTCGCCGGCCCTTCCGAATGCGGTCCGTACAGCGTCCACCAAAACGACTTTTCGAACTTTCATATCCAGACTCCGTTCTCGTTTAGAATAGGGCGAACGATGCTTCGGGGAGGTCCAGTGCGGACCGCTCGCCGCTCATGATGGCCCGAGCTTTGCCGTGCGCCAGAGACAGAATGGTGTTTGAGAAGAACGCGGCCGAAGCGATCTTGCCTCGGTAGAACGCGGCCGTACGATTGGCCTCGAGAACTGCGGCCTTCTTCTCCGGGGTGTCGGCTTTGGCGTCGTTGTAGATTTCCTCGAGCCGACGGTCTGCTATCACCGCCTGCCACAGCAGCATGAAACCGACCGCCACATCACCGAACAACTCGAGGTACGGGGTGGCATACAGCACGGGGATCATAAAATCCTCGGTAATGCTCTTGAGCCCGAAGTACCTGGTCACCTCGATAAGCTGGGACCGCGCGGCCTCAAAAAGATCGACCATGTCCTTAAGCCGGTAGCTCTTCTTGGCGGTGCGAAGGAGGTCTCCCGTCTCAGAGGCTATGGCTCGGAACAGCGCGCCCTGTTTGACCGCTATCTTTCGCCCCACCAGGTCGAGTGCCTGGATGCCGTTGGTGCCTTCGTAAATGGATGTGATCTTTATGTCCCGCATGAACTGCTCGACAGGGTACTCCGAGCAATAGCCGTACCCGCCGTGTACCTGAACGGCAACCTCGGTGACCCTGAAGCCCATATCGGTGCACCAGGCCTTGCAGACTGGTATGAGGATATCTAGGAACCCCTGATATTTGGCGTTCTCCTCATCATCCTTGGCAATAAGAATCCTGTCTTCGCAGTATCCCGCGTAGTAGATAAGAGCCCTCATTCCTTCGGTAACGCTCTTCATCCACAATAGCATTCGGCGTACGTCGGGATGCTGAATAATGGGAATCTTGGGCGCGGTCGGGTCCTTCATCGCCGAGATTTCGGGGCCTTGAACGCGGTCTTTCGCGTATCTCAGCGCGTGCATGTACGCGCCGCTGGCTTGCGAAAGTCCCTGCTGGCCCACCGACAGCCTGGCCTCATTCATCAGTCGGAACATTATGCGCATGCCCTGATTCTCGGCTCCGAGCAAGTAGCCTATGCAGTTATCCTTTTCGCCGAAGTTGAGCGCGCATGTGGCCGAACCGTGGATGCCCAGCTTTTTTTCTACCGCGGCGGTGGTGACGTCGTTATCGACGTACTCGTCGTTTTCGAGCCTCTTCTTGGGGACGATAAAGATGCTGATGCCGCCGGTTCCGTGAGGTGCGCCGTCTACTCTGGCCAGCACCATGTGGATGATGTTCTCGGTAAGGTCCTGGTCACCGGACGAAATGAAGATCTTGTTGCCGGTTATGCTGTATGTCCCGTCAGGGTTCTTCCTCGCCTTGCTCCTGAGTGCGCCCACATCGCTGCCGGCCTGGGGTTCGGTGAGACACATGGTGCCGCCCCATTCGCCGCTGTACATCCTGTCCATGTAGGTACGCTGCTGTTCCTCGGTGCCGAACTCCTGGATGAGCCGCCCCGCCCCCGTCGTTAGGCCGGGATACATCATCAGGGCCTGGTTGGCTGCGTTGAACATCTCCATGGTCGCGCAATAGAGACTTACGGGGAAACCCTGACCGCCATGGTCCTGGTCAATGGAAACAACCGGCCACGCACCCTCGCACAGGTGCTGATATGCACGATGGAACGATTCGGGCACGTGTACTTGCCCGTCCACCAGCTTGACCCCCTTGACGTCTCCATCGGCATTGGTCGGCCACAGTTCGGTCTCGGCCAGTTTTTGGGCCGCTTCCAGAACCATGTCGAACGTTTCCCGAGAAAACTCTGCGTAATGGTCTGCTTTGCAGAGGTCTTCAATGTTGAGCTGTTCGAAGAGCACGAATTTCACGTCGCGCTCGTCTACGAGAAGATTGGCCATGCGTTTTTCTCCTTTGAGGATGTTTCAGGAAAAGAACAACGCGTCGCGGCCGGCGGTCATGGCGAAAGGGTTTTTACGGGTACGGAAGGCAGGTTTTCTCGAACGAGGACTCAAATGGCAGCTATAGGTCCGTCGACTTCGAGGACGTGAAAGGACGCTACCGTCTATTGAACAAACAACACCGACTTGGAATCAGTGCGGAAAACCTTTGTTCCGTCCTGCCGGCTCACCCGCCGCCAGGGGACGCGTCACATGAGCGATGCCCGCACTAGTCTCTTGGATGGCACTGAGAAGACGCCGACGCGCTGGATAAGGATGACTGGGGTATAGCCGATATCGGCTGCGCGCTTAGGGTTGGGAGATTGTAACGGCGCTCTTTACTTTGTGCCCCGGGGCTTTCGTTACGACGATCCTTCGATCTTTCGCTCACAAAGACTAACGAAATATTTCTTTGTTCCGTGGTCCTTCGGTCACCGGGTACGGACCCGTCCGCTCCGACCATCCAATTAAGGTTATTACCCACGTCTGCCGCACACCGGCAGTCTGTTGGTCGAGCACTCAATCCGCGCTCGACTTCTTCAAATCCGGCGTAAAATTATTCCTTTCCCCAAACGAAGCAGGGGCCCCTACTCAATACTCGAAATCGGAACCGCGCTTTGAACGTTACGCCTGCGGCTACGCAATTCCTTCACCCCGACGTTCACGCTTCCGATCCATAAGATGCACGATCTCGTACGCCCCTCATGTTGAAAAATTTACACCAAGCCGCCGGCTTTTTGCAACGATTTTGCACCGGTCGGAAAAGAAAAAAAAGCCCCAGTCTTCGGAAGCCCTCCGTTTGCCCTTCGGACTTCGCGTGATATACTCCGGCCGCCTATACGGCAGACGACGCGGGCGGATTCTCCGAGATCCACGGTCTTCGGGCCGGAGGAACGCGGAAAACCTATTGAAAAAAAAGGCGATTCAGGAGCTGCAGGAATGTGGGACGAGTTGAATCGGAAGGCTTTGGATCTTTTCAGGGCAGGAAAGTATCCGGAAGCCTATGAAGTGGGGAAGTCCGCATTGGACGCGGTCGAGCAAGGCTTCGGCCCGGACGATCCTCGGGTAGCCACGACCCTTAACAATAACGCCGAGTGTCTCAGGGCGATGGCCCGGGTTCACGAAGCCGAGCCGCTTCTGAAGCGCGCCTTGGACATCCGTAAGAAAGCCCTCGGGACCGATCACCCGGATGTGGCCCTATCCATGAACAATCTTGCGGGGATATACTTCGAGCTTGGCAGGCTCAACGAAGCCGAGCGTCTCATGGCCACCGCATTGTCGCTGCTGGAAAAGGCCTTGGGCAGGGAACACCGCAACGTCGCCGCCACCCTGGGCAATCTGGCCGCGGTTAACAGGGCCATGGGAAAGTACCCCGCGGCCAAATTCAACTACGACAAGGCCTTGGCCATTTTGGAGAAGGAGTTGGGTCCGGAGGACCCGGAAGTAGGGTCGGCATTGAGCGACCTGGCGGGTCTGTACTATTCTCAGGAACGCTATGGGGACGCCGAACCCCTTTATCGACGCGCTCTCGACGTTGCGAGGAAGAACTTCGGGGAGGATCATCCCCACACTGCGAGCACTCTGGGTAATCTGGCGGCCGTGCTTGTGGGGCGTGAACGGTACGACGAGGCCGAATCTCTCCTTCTTGAAGCCCTTGCGGTTATGGATAAGGGCATGGGGGCGGATTCCTACGAATCTTCCGTGTGCTGTGAGAACCTGGCCGAGTTCTACACCGGTATGGGTAATCAGGAAAAGGCCGAATACTATGCGGACCGTGCCCGTCGGTTTCAAGAGAAGCTGCGAGCCCGATACGCGGAGGAAACGGGACGCCGGCCGTCGTCCCGATGTGGGAACGATCTTCCCCGGACCGGGGAATAGGGGGGCGCCCTCCATGGGCGCTATAATAAGGGATGAGGCCGTGGCCCCGGACCTACTTACGGGCTTGCTCCAGCATGTCCACGATGTTATCGGGTACGATGTTACCCCGGTACTTTATCGTTCCGGTCTTGTCTATGAGGAACACGGTAGGCACTCCCGAAACACCGAAGCTCTTGGTAATGACGCTGTCCTTGTCGAATACGATCGGGTAGGAAACATGGAAGGCCTTTATGTAACGCTCCGTCTTTTCCATGCTGTCGTTGACCCCGGCGTTGATTCCAAGCACGCGGAGCCCCTTGGGCCCGTATACCTCGTTGAGGGCTTTGATCTTAGGTATGTCCCCCTTGCAGTTGGGGCACCATGTGGCCCAGAATACAATTAAGAGGGATTTGCCGAGCGCGAGGTCCGAGACTCCGGCTTTATTGCCGTCAATCGTGATTGTCTCGAAAGACGGGGCCTTGTCCCCCACGTTGACGGCGGCAAGCGCAAACGAGGTCGACGTTACGAGGCCGATGACGGCCGCAATAGCCGCATATCGATATCGCTTCATTGAGCGGCTCCTTCCTTTCCATTTAGAACAAGAGTTGACCGGTTTTGACCAGAAAATACTCACCCAACGCGATCATAAAAAAGCCCATGACCTTCTTGATCTTGACCATCCATTCGCCGGATCTGGGGAGAGCGGCCACCAGTCCGGAGAACGTGCCCACAGCAACCAGCAACACGCTCATCCCGAGAGCGAATACGAACAACAACGCTCCGCCGAACAGGATATCGCGTGTGGTGGCCACATAGGCCAGTAAGACCCCCATCACGGGCGCGGTACAGGGCCCCGCCACAAAGCCGGACGCGAGACCCATGACGAAGACTCCGATTTTCCCGGCCGGCTTGGCGGCAAAGTTCAGTCCCACCATCGGTATCGTGAAGACTTCCAGCATGCCGAGCCCAAGAATTATAACGATATTGGCCACAGTGAAGTACACCCAAGGGTTGGAGCCGATTTCCCCGAAGAATCTGCCGGTCAAAGCGGCGAACATGCCCAGGCATGCGTAAGTGACCGCCAATCCCAGGATATAGATAAGGGATAAGGAAAAACCTCTCAGCTTGGAGCCTCCAAGGTTGCCGGCCCCCACATACCCTGCCGTGATGGGTATCATGGGATAAACGCAAGGGGTGAAGCTCGCCAGAACTCCCCCTGCAAATGCGGCCGCAAGGGACATCAGGGCCGAGCCCTGGAGGTATACGCCGATGTCGGCCACAAGGTTTTCCATTGGTATCCTTCTTTCCGCGACCCGAATGCCTTGCTTCGACTTCAACAACGCCCCGATGGAGAAGGAGGCAAAGCAATCGGAAAACTACGCCGGAATCCAAAGACCCGGCCATAAGGCAAAGCTAATGCAGTGTGAGTCGTGGTCAAGGGGGTATGGACAAATACCGAGCCTCAATCGCATAGCTCGAAAGAACGCAAGCACAGCAGCGCGGAACGGCCATGAGGGGCCGCGACCCCATAGCGCTATGAGTCAAAAAGACGGTCTCTTCACGCATGATGAAAGTCGGCCAGGGACTGCGGCGTCATTCTCCATTTCACAATTGGGGGCGGCAATCCTCTTCGCTGCATGCCGACCGCGAAGCGGTTCAGGGTTGTGATGCACCGTGTTGCTGCTCCGCGTCTCCCGCTACGAACGGCGGGACGATCCGCTCCGAATTGCCCCCATCGACGGGGGCTTTGCGCTGAAGCACTTTGCGTATGGCCCCGAGACCCAATCCTTTTTTGGCGTTTCGGGCACGTTCTTCGCGAGAGGGAAGCGGTTTGCCGGTGACCTCTCCATAGACGGCGTTGAGGATTTCCTGAAGGCTGTTGAACACGGTTTGAACAACGGCGGGATCGATATCCGGCTCTCCTGAAGGGGTCCTGCCTTTTTCCAAAGTGTCTTCGATGATGTTGTAGGCGGCGATGACGCTTCGAATAATGTTCCGGTTGTGGTGTATTTCCCTCCATGCGATCCAGGAGGCAAAGAAAGAGATCATACCGAACAGTACACACATGACGAACACTATCACGTTGAAGTACTTAATGGTTATGTCTAAAACCGTCATGCCGTCCATGATGAACTCCGGATTACCGCATGGATTATTGACTATTTGTGGTCAACAGGCCCCTGGTTATCAGGAACTCCAAGTATAGTCAACGAAATTGGGTGGGGCTCGGTAGCATGGAGGGTCTCCACGCGTTTTCTCTTGACAAAGACTTCACTAAGCTTCAGATTAATGTACGGAGGAGAAGGGCCGGTGGTTTGGGCCCTTCCTTAATGAACCCCATACATGCCCCAAGAAAGAAGCTCCGGGACATTAAGCCCGTATTAATGGAGATTCTCCACGGATGAGGGCTGGAAGGGGGAACACCGAAGAGTTCCCGCTACTACGGAATAGGGGGCGGTCATGTCCAGGCTTCGTCAATGGTTTGATAAGGTATGGTCGGCAAAGACGCGGGAAGGGGAGTCGTCCTTAGTCGACACCGCGGAACAATGGTTTGAGCAGTTGGAAAAGCGCATCGTCTGGAATGTCGATGCAGGGGCCGTCGATCAAGTCGATTCCCATGATAATTTCGAAGCTTCCGGGGGGGATGGGGGAGGCGCTTTGGCCCCTTCCGAAGGCGCCGGCACGTTTGTGGAACCCAACGCCGCCTTGGATTCGTTGGATGGGGCCATAATAGGTGATGTCGGGGATGTCATGGGCGGGCACGTCGGTGACGACACCACCGCGGACATGAATCACGTCGCGGGTCTCGACGTTCATGTGACCGACTCGTCGGACGGCGACGATACCGCACCCCATGAGACGGACTTCCTGGCCCAAATACACGATGACAATTTTTCGGTTACGTTCGGATTTCACAGCGAGTACACTTCGGATGGGGAATTCCTGACGTCCTATGATTTCATTTTCACCGGCACGGGCGACGACGGCTCCGTGTATACCTTCGAGCAATCCTTTCAGTTCATTGGGGCCGGCGACTCAGGAAGCCTTGACCTGAACTTCGATTTCTTCGCGTCCGATGGTGAACGGGCATACGATTTTGATTTTAACCTCGACGTTCAATGGGGCGCCGGCGGCTTCGACATGGATGCCGATCTCTCTTACGACTCATTCTCCGGTGGTGACGGTTGGGCCGGCGGACACGACGGCCTATTCGTGGATGCATCCACCCAAGTTGACGTCGATCAGTCGGGTATGGCGGACAACGTCGCCGTCATCGGCCTCGATACCGACGTAACCCGTGAAGGGTCCGGCGGGTTCCTTTCGGGCAGTGTGGAAACGGATGTGGATCTGAGTCAAACGGGTTGGGGCGATGGTTCCAACCGTGCTCTGGCGGACATATCATATGAATCATCAGGGACGGAGGACGGCGGGTCGAGCCTGATGCCGGACCAGGAGCTCAATGTAAACCAAACGTCATGGGATGAGGGCGGTAACCTGCTGGGTGTGCATACGGACG
>JAZDOF010000380.1:0-2983 GCA_043799015.1 Pseudomonadota bacterium
ATACGCAGAAACGTTCTTCTTGAAATTCCGTCCATGTCCGCTCGATATCGGTTCGTCAGCTCAAGGGAACTTCAAACCCGATGAAGACCACTGAATACCTCATTAAGAAGACCCCGCCGATTATGAGAAGCGAGGCAAGACATATCCATGCGCGGTTGCCCTTGGTCTGAGGCGCGATGAGTATGGCCAGCGGAACCAACATGCCGCAGACGAGCTCGCCCCATATATAGAGTTTCTCGTGGAACGCGACCATGATGGAGGCATAGCCGTCGGCATTGGACACCAGCAAGGTCAACCAGAACGAGCCGTTCCAAAACAGGTCCGTCAAAAGGATACCGATCATCATCAACCGGAGATCCGAATACAGGCCCAACTCCAGTTTTTCTTTTCGGACTCGGTCAAAGATCAAGGCGACCACGTACAACAGCGCGATGCCCGACAGCAATGCCGACGTCAAGAAATAACCCGGCATCAGCGCTGAATGCCACCAGGCACGCGCCCGCACAAGCGCAAATGCGAACCCCGTATAGGCATGCACAAAGACGGCCAGCGGTACGGTGACCGCGCCGAGTATCTTGGTAACCCGGTCGTTCTTGACGAAGATGAAATAGATATAGATCAGGTTTGCGATGGGATAGGCCGTCAGTAGCCACGATCCGTAAGAAAGGGCCGATGTCCTGTTGAAGTACTCGGGTACGAGGGTATGCCAAAATCGTGTGGGCTGATGCAGGTCGAGTATCAGGCACATCGGCGCCAGAAGCAACAACAGAAAGGAGATTATGGCCGCAGGTAGGGCCATGGGTTTGAAACGCTTGATTCCGAAGACCGTGGAAAGCGTAGACAGGATGAACGATCCCGCGGAGAGGCCCGTGAAGTAGAAATATAGGGGAATATATATCTTCCAGGGTATCTCGTGGGGGACGTTGTAGAGAACGGATGCGTCCATTACTTCTTCCGCCCCTGCTTCCAGTATGCCGCGTCCGGACTGGGGACGTGCGCACGGTAATTGAGCACCTGCTCCGTAAAGTCGTCCGAAAAGGAAATCCTGCCCTTCAAGGCATGGTCCGCGGCCACGTAGAACACCTTGGGCTTGGTTCCCAGTTCGGGCTTGATGACCGTGGTGCCCACCGAAGCAAGCCTCTGGGATATTTCGGACCTGGGGTCGTCCAGATCGCCGAAGACCAGGGCCCTCGACACACAGGCCTCGACACATGCAGGCTACAAACCGCTATCGACCCTTGCGGAGCAAAAATCGCACTTATCCGCGGTGTGACGGATTGGGTTGAAAAAACGCGCGTCGTACGGGCAAGCGGATACGCACATGCCGCATCCTATACACTTACCGTAGTACATAACTATGATCCCATCCTCGTCGCGTCTCACCGTAGCCTGGACAGGGCACACCTGACAGCACGGAGGCACGTCGCAGTGGTTACAGAGGCGACGAAGGAAGAAGTTGCCGGCATCGGGGTACGATCCTTTTTGTAATCCCTTCACCCATGACCGCCAGTACCCTTCGGGAACGTTGTTTTCGCTCTTGCAGGCAATGGTGCAACTGTGACACCCGATACAGCGACGCTGATCCACGAGCATACCCCATCGCTTGGGCTTTGCGCCGCCTTCCAGGGTCTTGTCGGTCAGCAATTCAGGGGTGGTACTCATGAGGTAATCCCGCGCTCTTCCTTCCTATCGCCGTTTGTGGCATTTCAGACAATCCATGACTCCAAAGGACTCTTTGCCGTCGTGGCATTCGCCCGTCGCGCAGACCCGGCATGCCCTTGTCAGCTCGTACGTGGTAAGGGAAGCTTCTTCCACGTCCTGATGGGATGGGACGTAAAACGTGGATGCTTCCTTGCCTATTCGGATCTTGATGTTGGGCGAATCCTTGAGCACCCGCAACACGAAGGTCCCGTACTTGTCCGCGGCAAAAAGGCCTTCGTGGCAACTCTTACAGGCCTTGTACTTGCCGTCCTTGAACAGCATGTGGGCGGAATGGTCAAAGGCAACCGGCCCTGGAGAGCCTTTGGCGGTAAAGTTCACGGAACCGCCGCCGTAAACCGAGGAAAGACCGATCAGCGTCAGCAGTACCCCGCCTCCGACCGCGACCGCAAGCGCAATACCCCATGCCATGGACTGCATTCGCCAGTACGGAGCAGGGTCGGCGAGTCTTCGACAGTACTCCTTCACGTAAGTCCAAGCGCTTTGCTTTTCTATTGGCCCGTTCATGGCAGGAGGCCGTTTCCTCTCGGGACGACGTTCGGGGTGACGTACGGCGTCACCGAATGGTCCCCAAATACTGTGTGGTCCACTGTCGCTTCTTCACTTCAGGGGTGATGTAATCCGGCAGCACCATGGGCGACACCATATTGGTCTCGATTCCCGCGGCCTTGAGTTCTTCGTGATATTTTCTCACGTGATCCACGCCGAGCTTTCCTATATCACTCCGTTCTTTCACGTACCCATCCGCGGCCATACCCGCGATGCGGCCGAAAACGCAAACGTCCAGCAGGGAGTTGCCCATGAGACGGTTGGTTCCGTGTACTCCGCCACCCACCTCACCGGCCACAAAGAACCCGGGGACCACGGTGGAACCGTCGGCGTTGTAGGCCAGGCCGCCGTTCTGGTAGTGGAGCGTGGGGTACACCAGCATGGGGACCTTGGATATGTCGATCCCGTACCGCTTGAAAAGGATGAACTTTGCGGGAAGCTCCTTTTCCACGGTGCCCTTGCCCTTCAGAAGTTCGATCATTGGTGAATCGAGCCATACCCCGAACTTCCCGGCTTGACCGGGAATGGGTACGCCCTTCCCCACTTCGGCGACCTCGCGGATTATGCTCGAAGACGCAACGTCGCGCTTCTCCGTCTCAAAAACGAACTGTTCGCCGTCCACATTCAGGAGATGAGCCCCGGCACCGCGCACCTTCTCGGTAATAAGCAGGCCTTCCGCTTGTTCGGGAAATACCGCACCAGTGGGATGGTACTG
>JAZDOF010000200.1:0-2532 GCA_043799015.1 Pseudomonadota bacterium
GGCCCATTTTAGAGGTGTTTTCGGAGCATCCGAATACAATCCAGGAATGTTCCGATGTTAACCAACTGGAATTATTCGACTTATAACCGGACAGCAGTGATCCGGAGTATTGGATCGAGGACGATTGCGATGTGTTTCACGATACGTGCGGAACCAGCGTCGGTGGGCGCTCACCCAAATACGCCGCGTACATCGAGGAACGCAATCTGACCCATCTCGAGAACCACGGCGGCATGCAGGAATTCGGGCCGCGCGGGATGCAGACCGTCGAGGGAAGGCCGTCGAAGGTATCCTACGAGGATGGACAAGAAGGTTGGACAAGAAGGTTGGAGCATAAGGGAAGCAATCTCCTTCATGGAGGGCTGTGCAAGACAGGGCGTGCCGTTCTTCGTCCACGTGAGCCTGCCCAAGCCGCATCAATGTTACACGCCTGCGCAGCCGTTCCGGGACCTCTACAATGAATCGGGCCTCACCCTGCCGCCAAACGCGGAATACAACATGAAACTCAAGGCGCCGCATCTTATCCAGGCGGCCAAGCATTGCCGGACGGGGCAATGGACGCCTTTCGAGCCCAGGACCTTTGAAGCCGGCCGGCTTCGCAAGCTGCACGGCTATCTGGGAAACATCAGCCACGTGGACCATGCGGTCGGAAAACTGCTGGATTGGCTTGGCAGGAATCATCTCGACACCAACATGATCGTTGTCTACTCATCGGATCACGGTGATTATGCTTGCGAACAAGGGATCATGGAGAAGGCCCCTGGCATCTGTTCCGACGCCATTACGAGAGTTCCCTCCCTCTGGAGATGGCCCGGGTATTTCAAGGCCGGGCACGTCGCGACGGAGCTTGTTGAGTCGGCTGACCTCGTCAACACGCTGTGCGTGCTCGTCGGCCTTGAACGTCTTGAGACCGCAGACGGGAAAGACATATCATCCCTGGTACGCGGCGAGCGGGGAGAGGTGCGCCGCGTGGCCGTTACCGAATTCCCGTGGAGCCGGAGCATACGAAAGGGCAGGTATCGGTACGTGTATTACCCCAAGGAGATGTTCTCGAAGGAATACCCCGATGGTTTCGGCGAACTCTATGACCTCGATGCCGACCCATGGGAGATGCACAACCTGTTCTTCAAAAGTCGGCATGTGGACGTGCTGCGCGATATGAAAGACGAGTTCGCCGACTGGCTCATAACCACGACCCGTCCGGTTACCATCCATCCACCGGCCACGACGAAAGGTAATCAGACCGTCGTCCGCTACTCCAACGCAACCGCTCCCGATGGAAAGTGTCACCCGGATCACATCCGCGAAATCCCGAACAAGAACTATCTGTAGATACCGCTGATTCAACCATGGAACAGAAGGAAGCCTCTCATCAAGCAAACCTCAGAAAGCCAAATCGCGGAAAGGAGCGAAAACCCGTGTGCGGAGCAGGGAAGTGTGTTTGCATATTCCGCTTGGCCACATTACTGATTACTTTGCTCCATTTCGCTTGTGCCGCCGAGGCGCAGCCGGAAAGATCGGACAGTTCCGTGCAACCGCTTCTCCGCTTCGGTGGATGCGGTGGCGTGTATTTCCTGGTCGAGCCCGGGGATTTTTGGGTAGAGGTCGAGAAGTCCGATCTTGACAAGACAAATCGGAAGACGTTCCTGCGAGCGATCCTGGTAGGACCGGATCGGGCGGTCATCGGTGAGGAATACATTCCGGACGACGCGCGGGAGAAGGGGAGCGAGCCAGGGGCGGTCCAGCGTGTACGTCTGGGTACTCATGTCACGCGCAAGGGCGTTTACGGCCTGAACGTAACGGTGACGGAGGACCGTTACGGCGAGGACATTGCCTGGGGCTTCCGCACCAATTGCCCGCGCTACCTCGTCGAGACCTCGCGGGGGCACCGCGACGCACCTCACGAGGAGCCGCTCGTGTTGCTGAGTCCCGACGCGCCCGGCGAGGTCTGTTTTATGCCGGAGCGCCGCGCGTTCTCGATAGAGATCTCCGGACTGCGCGCGAACACGGAGTCCCCCACCGTCCACGATGCGGCTGGCCGGCACATCGCGACGATGCAGCCGGATGACAAGGGCTCCGCACACTGTACGATCCTCGCTGACGTACCTCGTGAAGCCGTGCCATGGCGGCTGCACCTGCCGGTATTCCAAGCTACGGTGCAGATTGACGGCGTGACGCGGTGGCCCGAGGGAAGCGACTTCCCCAACTTCTCGCTGTGGACGCCTCAAGCCGGGTCGTGGTTTCCGTTCCATCAGAACCGATGGTTGGTCACGCCCTACAGCCGAAAGGTCTACACTGAATCAGAGGCAAGGGGGAGCGCCGAGTTTGAAGTGTACAACAACGCCTTCGCGCCGAGGACCTTGAGTCTGAGCATCCAATTCCCCGAGCAGCCCTGGAAAGTCGATCTCTCCGCCCGGGAAGTCACGGTGCAAGCGGGAGAAACGGCCACGGTCTCCCTCGCATACACCGTTCCCGACGACGGAGAGATGTGGACGTGCCACGTCCGTGTGACCCCCCAAGACACGCCCGAAT
>JAZDOF010000668.1:0-4199 GCA_043799015.1 Pseudomonadota bacterium
GCCGCAAGCTCGGAAAGAGGTCTGCCCGTTTCCATCATGACCTTCATGACCTGCAAGGCGGAAAGAATGCCGTCTCCCGATGTGTTTTCGTCCAGGAATATGAGATGCCCCGATTGTTCTCCCCCGAAGTTGTACCCGTCACGTCGCATCCGCTCCACAACATACCTATCTCCGACGGGGGTCCGCACCACATCCACTCCGATTTCCTTCATGGCGACTTCCAGGCCCACATTGCTCATCACCGTCGCGACCAGAGTGTCCTTCTTAAGAGCCCCTCTTCTTTTCATGTCCCAAGCGATCAATCCCATGATCTGATCGCCGTCCACCACGTTTCCGTGCTCGTCGGCCACGATTACCCTGTCCGCGTCTCCATCCAGCGCAATCCCTATGTGGGACCCCGTCACCTTTACCTCGTCGCAGATTACCTCCGGATGGAGAGATCCGCAGTCGAGGTTGATATTGTGGCCGTCGGGCTCCACGTTTAGAGATCGAACCGAAGCACCGAGCTCTTCGAAGACCAAGGGGGCCGCCTTATAGGCCGCACCATTAGCGCAATCCAGGACTACCCTGATGCCGTCCAGGGTCAGGTTGCGTGGAAAGGTGTTCTTCACGAAGACCACGTATCGACCCAACGCGTCGTCAATACGTACCGCTTTGCCTATTCTTCCCGCAGTGGGACGTATTTCATCAAGGTCGCCTCCACGAAGCATCCTTTCGATATCGTCCTCCAACTGATCGGACAGCTTGAACCCATCTTTGGCGAAGAACTTGATCCCATTATCCTGGAACGGATTGTGCGACGCGGAAATGACCACGCCTGCGTCGGCCCTCATGTTGGCGGTTAGGAAAGCTATGCCGGGAGTCGGCATTGGGCCGATGAGCAGGACGTTCGCTCCCATCGAACAAATCCCGGCGGAAATGGCCTGCTCGATCATGTATCCCGAGACTCGGGTATCCTTTCCCACCAGTATCCGCCGGCGGCTTTCCCTGTCCTTGGATGCCAGATGCGCGATGGCCCTGCCCAGCTTGAGGGCTGTTTCCGCGGTCATGGGCTCTAGGTTGGCCACTCCTCTAATTCCATCAGTACCAAAAAGTCGTTGAGGCATGTTCGGCAGCCTTTATGTCCAAATCATGTGCGGCATCAATGAATTGCCGGTTCTGCCGGATGACGGCATCCAGCGTCCTCGGCCCCGGGGCCGCCGCACATATGACGACGGTCTCCGGGGCCCGAAGCTCGAAAACGAAAAGAGCCGGCCGGGGGCCCAAGAGCGGGCACGGATAATCTCTTGTCCTTCTACTCTACAGTGACGCTTTTCGCCAGGTTCCTCGGTTGATCCACGTCGGTACCCTTGAAATCCGCAATGTGGTAGGCCAGCAGTTGCAGCGGCAGTGTCAGGAGTATGGCGGTAAGGAACTCATTACTCCCCGGCACGGTTATCATCTCTTCCGCCAGGCGGGACGCCTCCGGTGCCTCATCTCCCGCCAGGACGACGAGGAGAATACCGGAACGGGTGTGGACCTCCTCCATATTGCTCAACATTTTTTCGTACACTCGGTCTTTGGCCAGCAGTGCCACCACCGGCATCTGTTCGCTGATCAGAGCGATCGGACCATGCTTCATCTCTCCGCCGGCATAGGCTTCGGCGTGGATATAGGATATCTCCTTGAGTTTCAGTGCGCCTTCGTACGCGATGGCCGTGTTGACCCCTCGACCCAGGAACAGAAAGCTGGGGTATCCCTCGTAGATCCGAGCGATTCCAGCTATCCGACCGCTTGTTTCAAGGGAACGCTCCATGAGCCCGGGCAACCGTACAAGATCCCCGATCAAACTCCTAGCGTCTTCCTGTCCCACCCGTCCGCGTTTTATTCCCAGGTAGATGCCGAGCAGGTACAGCACCGTGATCTGTGTTGTGAAGGCCTTCGTGGAAGCGACTCCGATCTCGGGACCGGCATGGGTGTAAAGCACGCCCCTGTCCGATATTCTTGCAAGGCTCGACTCAATGACATTGCAGACGGCCACGACCATTCCGCCGCGTTCGGCCGCTTCCTTGGTCGCGGCTATGGTGTCCGCGGTTTCCCCTGATTGGCTTATGCTTATTATCAGGGTGTTCTCATTCACTATGGGGTCCCTGTACCGGAACTCGCTTGCAAGATCCACATCCACAGGGACCCGTGCAAGGGATTCAATGATGCGCTTCCCCACCAAACCCGCGTGATAACTCGTGCCGCAAGCTATGATGATCACGCGCTGAAGACGATCCACATCCTCGTCGGTAAGCCGCAACTGGTCGAGGAAAACCTGCCCCGTTTCCTCGGAGACCCTACCCCGAAAAGTATCGGTGACGGCTCGAGGCTGCTCAAAAATTTCCTTGAGCATGAAATGCTTGTAGCCGCCCTTTTCCGCCATGACCGGATTCAGGTCCACGGTCCGCACGGGTTTGTCGACCGGTTCACCCGAGAAAGAGATGAACGAAAAGGCATCGCGTTTAAGAATCGCGATCTCGCCGTCTTCCATGAAAACCATACGCCTGGTGTAACTGAGGATGGCCGGAATATCGGAAGCGAGGAAACACTCACCATCTCCCAGGCCGACTATGAGGGGGCTCTCCTTACGAATTCCGTACAGGGTATCCGGGTCGCCTTCCACGAGTACCGCGCAGGCGAACGACCCCTTAAGTTCCCCACAGGTCTTTCTGAGCGCGGCGACGGTTTCCATTCCTTCTTCGAGATGCTTGTCGAGGAGTTGTGCGATGACTTCGGTGTCGGTTTCGGACGTGAAGGTCCGGCCGCCGGCGATGAGGTCCCGCTTGAGGTGGGTGTAATTCTCTATAATGCCGTTGTGGACCACCACGGCGCGGCCCGCGCGATGGGGGTGGGCATTGGGTTCCGATGGACGCCCGTGAGTGGCCCAGCGTGTGTGACCCACACCGAGAGTCCCAAGAAAGGAGGATTTGACGACGGCCTCTTCAAGTGCCCGAATCTTTCCCTTTGCCCGGGCCACTTGGATGTTTCCGTCAGTAACGACCGCGATCCCGGCGGAATCGTAGCCACGGTATTCGAGCCGCTTCAAACCGTCCAGGAGGATGGTGTGAGCAGGCGCTGATCCTACATAACCGACAATACCGCACATGTGGCCTTCCCCGCGTGCTTGATAAATCGGTTACCCTATCGTACTCGCGGTGACATTGCAATCATTGCTTTGCGCCGCGCTCGTCGCTTCTTCCATCGCCGGGGACGGAGAACCCTTAGCCCCGGACTGTGCTATGATTGCCGGCTGGACAATACCGGAAGAACCTCCCGAGACGACGGCCGGCGGCCGATGGACTTCGGCCCGGCGAGAGTCGCCGGTTGTGAGGATGATGGCGGACCCGACAAAATACGACAGCCCTGCCCTTTACGCCGAAACCGGAACACAGGTTGGAGCACGCGACGAGGACCTTGTTTGAGCCGCGGCCGCCGGTTCCGATAAAGCGTTTGAAGCGCTTGTGGAAAGGCACGGATCGAGCGTCTACAGGTTTGCACTGAGTATTACCGGCTCGCCCCAGGACGCGGAAGACGTGGTGCAGGAGACTTTCATCAGGGTTTATAAGCACCTGGATAAATTCGACCCTTCCCTCGCGAAGTTCAAGACGTGGGTCCTTACCATAGCCCGAAATCAGAGCGTCAATACCATAAGCACGCTGAAACGCAGACTGACGCGTGTTTTCAGCGACGTATTCGACGACCCATCGGATGGAGACCCCACTGAAAACCTCACGTCCCCCGACGATAAGAACCCCGAAGAGCGTCTTATCGAGAGTACGGAATCAGCGCTGCTCGAACACCGCCTACAAGAATTGCCCGAACGACAACGCACCGCTTTGCTCTTAAAAGCGCGGGAGGGAATGAGCTACGCCGACATAGCACAAATCATGAAGGTCACCCCTTCTTCGGTGGAATCGCTCATATTTAGGGCACGAAAGAAGCTCTTGGAAGAAATGCGTGGAGACCAATGATCGCACGCTGCATTGACATCCCGTTGGTAACGACGACTCCGCCCGAACACACCGAGGATTCTGCGCCTTTGCTCTCGGTGGAGGAAATCCGCGCGGGTTTCGCGTTGTGAGATGGTATATTAATGTGGAGGACCCGACCATGAACTGCGGCAGATACGAGACACACATTTCGGCCTTGATCGACGGTGAGCTTCCGGAATCCCA
>JAZDOF010000462.1:0-14454 GCA_043799015.1 Pseudomonadota bacterium
GAAAGAATGGTCGAATCAATTTCGGACGGCCTTTGACTTACTACCATAGCTCCGAGTCCGTACTTTCGTCCCTCTTTGACTAGTCTGCGAGCCGCCAGTGCGGCTGTTCCTTCATTGCCCTGATTCAGGTAGGCATGAGCCTCCTCTAGTACCACCAACAGAGGTCTTTCGCGGCCTCCTTCAGAAAGGTTTCTCGCCCAAAAAAGGGCATCGAAAATCACGCGCAGTAAGACACCAACCAAGTGCGTCAGTATAGGGACTGGAATGCCCGAAAGATCGAGGATTGTGATGGCATTGGAGCCGCCGATCCAGGATTCGAGTAATGAGTCAAGGTCTTGTTCAGGGATTCCGTCTTCATTGGGATACCAAGGCCCTGGGCGGAAAAGAAAGGCATATCGCGGATCCCGAAGTCGTGATGCAAGAGCGTGGAGTGGACGCCTCAGGTTGAGTGGGGAACTGCTCAAATAGATCTTCTCGTCCCCTGTCGCTTGTGTTTGCGGTTTGTACCTCGGCGGAATGACATTCAATATGTCACCGGATTGAACAACTTGGCCTTTGTCGTCAACCAGAAGAGCCTCGGTCTCCTCCGACTGACCCCCGCCCGCTTTCCGATGTGTCGCATGAACAAGGCGGTAGAGATCAAACCACAGCCGGTGAACACTGAATGGAACCGGGGTGTCCACAGTCAGGTTATCTTCGGGAACACCATTTCTGGACACTTGCTTTAACGCGTTGAGCTTGAGATCCGTGACTTTCTCCATAACTGCGCCCCGCTCAGTGTCGCCAATTTGACCGAAAGTCACGGCCAGCATTTCATCAAAGGTCATTGCCCAATATGGAATGAATAGAGGCTTCTCCTCGTGCTTCACGTTTGGATTCACCCGGAAAACAGTTGCTCGGTCCCGTAAGGCCGAATAATACTCTCCGTGAATGTCCAGTATGATGATCCTGGCCGATGGATACTTGTCGGCATCGGATAGTGAAAGCAGAAGGTTTGCCACGGTTGTTGATTTTCCTGCGCCAGTGGTTCCAACGACAGCGCAGTGACGGGTGATGAGTTTATCAACATCTACAAGTGCCGGTATAGACTCGGCGCTTGCCAAGCTTCCGATTCTAACGAAATTCGGAGCATCTGGCCTACCGTATATTCGGGACAGGTCCTGCTCGGTCACTAAGTGGACTTCATCTCCGATGGTTGGGTACTGTGAAATGCCGCGATTAAACTCTCCTTTCCGCTGACCTTCGCCGATAAGCTGAATCTTCATCCAGCGGTAGCCGAATGGTTCATCCTCCGCGACGTTTGCCGGGACAGCACCCGCACCGATTTGGGAAACTATACCGAAAAGATCGACGAACCCTATGGGAATACGAATGAAACTGCCAATCTGCCCTATTCGGTATCCGTGACCTTCGATGAAGGTCAACCCGGATACAGTGTTCTTGTCAAGAGCGACGCTGATGCTCGCTCCCTGAACATCTTGTACTGTTCCGAGCAGTGTCGGGTTATTCTGCATTCGATTCCTTCACTGGTTGCCAGTTTGAGCCAATCAACTCTTGGAGGAAATCTCCAAAGACCTTGAAATTGCCGAGCGTAAGTTCCGCTCGTTTGGTGGGCTTCTCGACTTTCTGATCCCCGTCGGCCCACATAATCCACCGGCTCAAAGACTCATCAACCAAATCGGATGAGCGTTTAAGCCACTCGTTGCGCCTAGTTCCGATAATCGCCTGATCCTGCGCAAGCAAGCTCAGATTGGACCTGTCTTGGGCAAGAAGAATCGCCTTGGAGTATTGCTCGATCTTGCCAAACAGCAGGGCAAAGGCAATCGCCGTGGGATTAGCCTGAAGACCTTGAACAATGACCTCATTTATGTGGTCATCACGGAATGAATAGCCGCAGATGACCAGCACCGAAGATGCTTGCTTTAGAAAGGAGCGCAGACGGTCAATCATCGCTAGGTAAGGCATCCGTCTACTCTCGTCATATTTGAGGTGCGACGGGTGGATGACCCTTATGGCTCCGTCCTCATTGTTTCCTCCTCGAAAAACGGCTCCCTTTGAATCCTGAAACCAGTTTATTGAACCGTGCAACTTCCATAGGCGCGCCCAACGGGCCGGAAGTTGGTCTTCTTCCATCGCACGCAAGTCGAAAAACGGCTTTCGGACACCGGTGAAGCCATCAAAATATGGGACGCGGAGATCTTCGAGGGCTTGTTCCATGAGCAAATCGTAATTCGTGGTGAATACTTCAACAGGAAGGGTTCGAATGCCTGCATCCATCCATGCGGCGACTCTGTGGTATGACGTGTCGGAATTTGGTAAGGCTTTGTTTACCAATTCGTGAATCTCTCTGCATATTTCCTCGTCGATTTTATCAAGATCATCCGCTTTCAGCCCACGTACAGCGTCTGTTCCCGCGACCGTTTTCAATGCGCGTATGTGACTGAGCAGGTCTTCAATATTTGCCGCCTCACAGCCATCCTGCAAACAATTCTTTTGGACTTGCTTCAACGCAGATGATTCTGCCAATTTCCCGCAAACGTACTGGGTGATACCGAGAATATCGGGGATCAGGACTTCGCCGTCCGCGCTCTTCACGGAGAGCGGGCATCCTGCACCAATGAACAAACCCAGAGCCTTCTTGTCTTGAGACAGGCACTGCTGAAGATAACTTACCTGACGAAAAGGATCATGAAAATTGCTCATAAAGGACTTCCTGGGCTTTTACTACGGTCCCGATGCGGTGTCTTATAGGATCCGAAGGAGCCAAAATCGGCGTCACATTGATGAAAACTCCTTTTTTTCCTGGCGTTGACTCTAACTCCCGCTATGGCCATGTGTCAAACGCAATCTTCACCGTAGGGCCGCTCTGACGGTGAACCCTTTAGCCCATCAATCGCCTTGATTGCGAGGCAACCCCCTCCAAGGTTGACTGTCCATCTCGTTGGACTTCTGCCGCGTCCCAGGTCATCACCGAATACCTAGATGCCGCCCGACGACTAGGTTCCCGTGACGCTGATTTTTGCCGCTGAAGGCTGTGCTGAACTCCACTCCAGAGCTGGGGCTCTTTCTACGAGTGTTACAGTCCACCGCATCATTGGGGCTCACCAAGGCCACATTCTCCGCTAACGATTCGACCTCCTGAGCGACTCAGAGGGTCACGACCTCGGCAACCACTTTCGAATGTCAGGCGGAAGTAGCAACGGCATTTCCGGCTCATAAGGGAGAAAACGATAGTCCTTCATCGCAGCCTCCTGTCTTCAGTCTTAGACAGGAATATAAGCACTTAAGCGACAGGCTCCTAGGTGTCCGGAGTTACGCAAAACCTGTGTGTGTTGTGTGACTCCATTCCTGAAGTTCCTTTGCGATTGTGCAGCCCCTCTCACGACTCACGACAATAGTAGCGAATGTCCGTTTGATCACGCCCAACAATTTCTCGCCCCCTCCACCGCAGTACACCTTTAGCCGGCTTCTCATCAAGCTAAACCCGATCCTCGTGGCCCACAGCAACATCAATGTTCACTCCATCCCCCACTCCTATCAGCGCGCTGTCCGCCGACATGGCGGCCTTCCTCCTTCATGCCTCCCATGTATCACAAAGAACGATAGTGCAAGTAGTTGATTCCACTTTATATTATTGACAACCAAACGCAACAAACCGATTCATGATTACCTCGGTGTTGGTCCAACGGTAGTCCGGCGCACGGTTTTGGAGGACCAGGCCCAGTTGGAAAGAGTCATTCGTCGGATTCCCGCCGAGGCCGGGCAAGAATAGGAACTTTGGATCGGGCGAAGTGTCATACCTAAAGTACCTACCTACCAACTCTAATACCAAAGCACTTGGAGAGGCCCTGGAGTTCCTACCTATACTCGTGGGCCTTTCGTTTTTTCCGCGGCCCTTCGGAAAGGGCTCGGGCGCACACCGGCCGATTCATGTCCGGCCGGCCAGGATGTCTCTCACGACCTCCGCGGCGGTCGGACCATGGGGAGGGGGCCGTAGCATTTCACGGATCTGCCGGAAGCCTTTGGCGGTGGTCTCCTTAAATACCTCGTCATTGAGCATGCGTGTGAGCCATACCGCCAAGTTGTCGGGTACGGCCCGGTCCTGTAGGATCTCCGGGACGAATAGGGGGCGCCCGCACTCTCCGCACCGTATATCCAACCCGGCGTCAATGACCTCCTTGATCGGTCCTCGACCCTCTCTTTCTTCATAGATTGCCAAGACGTTCGCTATGGCAATGTGGACGTCCTTGTCCATGAGAAGGGGTTTGAGGATGTGCAGGCCGATCCACCATGTAGCGGGATCGACCTTGTAAACGACCGCGTGCGGCATCCCGGCCAGTGCAGCCTGAAGCGTGGCGGTACCGGACGTTACCAGACCGCAGTCCGCGGCGGCCATCACGTCGAATGCCGAGCCGGTGCGGACGGTGACGCTCAGGGGATATTTCTCGATGATTTCCTCGACAATCGGGCGCAGATGCTCCGCGGCAAGGGGCAGGACAAACCGGGCATCAGTGTTTGCCGCATGGAAGATAACGGCCGCTTCAGACATTATGGGCAGCATTCGGCGTACTTCAGCCTGTCGACTGCCCGGTACGAGCGCTATGACCCGGTCTTCCGGTCCAAAACCCATTTCCGCACGAAGCTCGGCTCGATTCATGGATTCGGGGATTTCTCTCACCATGGTGTGTCCGACAAAATGTGTTTCCAAGCCGGCTTCCCTGTACAACCTCTCCTCAAAAGGGAAGATGGTCATCATGCGGTCCACCCGTGATGCTATCTTACGAATGCGGCCCTTTCGCCAGGCCCACACCTGCGGGCTGATGTAATAGCAGACCGGAATGCGGGCCCGTGAGGCAAACCGGCAAAGTCGAATGTTCACGTCCGGGTAATCCACCGGTATGAAGAGGTTGTGTCTGCCGCTCATCAGTTCGGCCTTCATCGCGCGGTACACTTTCAGTATCCGGACCAATTTGCCGAAACCCTCGGTAAGGGCTATGGTGTTGATATCACGGTAGTGGAACAGAAGGTCCATTCCGGCGGCAGCCAGTTTGTCACCGCCGATGCCTGTTACTTTCAGGCCCGGAATTAGGTCTTTAAGGTCTTTCACAAGAGTGGCGGCATGGTGGTCGCCCGATGCCTCGCCCGCCAACAGGAGTATGGAATAGTTGTCCATGATGATTCAAGTGTCCCATGAGCTATTTGCAGAAGCGTTTACCGATCTGGGCCGAACGTAACGGTTTACCAATTTGAATTTGACGTTGACAAGAGGAAAATGTGTGATACGTTTCCTGACCCTATAGATCCGGTTACCATAGTGCATGACCATGATATCCGATCGGGGTTCGGTCGCGCACCATTGACCGATTCCCATGCGCGGAGAAAGCCATGAAAAAAGGACTTTGCGATAAATGCGGCCGTCCGGCCGAAGCTGCATATGAGATTCGCGACAACAGCGTATATTTGGTTAAGTTCTGTCGCACTTGCGGCCGCACCTCCACCATGGTAACCCGCGACGCGAAAAAATGGCAATGGAAACGGGACTTGTCGGAATACCAAGAACCGTGCCGGTCACAATGCTCCATGGATTGCGCCGCGTGCGACCACCAGGCGGTAACGCCGCCGAACACCGTGGCCATTGACGTAACGAACCTGTGTAATCAGCGTTGCCCGATCTGCTTGGCTTACTGCGACGCCATGGGGTACGCGTATCACCCGCCGATCGAGTACTTCGACAAGATATTCAGACATTTCCTTAACAATGATCCGAAGCCCAACATTTGTTTCTTCGGAGGGGAGCCCACGGTCCACAAGGAATTCTTGGAAATAGTCAGCCTAGCCCGCTCCTACGATTACAAAGTCCAACTGTTCACAAACGGCCTCAAACTGGCCGACAAGGAATATTGCCGCAAGCTGTGCTCCATGGGAATTCAGGTAAATTTCGGCTTCGACGGTACCGAACCCGACATCTACCGTACACTCCGAGGAGACAATTCCTTGGCCGCCAAACGAAGGGCCTTCGACAACGTGATCGAATGCGGCGTCAACAAGCTTGCCGTAATTACCACGGTGGCCGGCGGGGTCAACGACCGCAACATGGACGCGATGCTCCGCTTCATTCACGAGTACCGCCGCCACGTATCGGTTTGGGCCCTGGTTCCTCTTACGCCTTGCTGGGATACGGGGTCGACGGAGCTACAGCCCACCACGACCGAATGCGTTGAACGGATTTTTGAGGACTTGGTCGCCGGTAACGAGTTCGTACCCACCGGCATGATGAAATTCAAAGTCCTCTCGCGATTCTTCGGACGCCAAACCCTGGGCGGGTCCCATCCCAACTGTGAGAGTGCAACTCTGCTTGTGTCCGACGGTGAGGCCTATCGACCCATCTCCGAATACCTCAATGTTCAGCTTTCAACTCTCTTATCACGACTGAAGAAGCTGGATGAAGAACTGGCCTCGAAGGAAGCGACCCTCCCGGCCCGCGGACTGCGTCGACTGCGCTTCGATGTGGAGGTTTTCATGAGAATGGTCGGCACCCTGGGCCGTTGCCTCAATCCAGGGCGACTGTTCGGTCGCAGCACCGTCGCCAACGCTCTCCTCTCCGTAACCGACCTGCTGCGGGGAAAGAAACTGGACCGCATCTTGAGTGAACGCACATCCTTCAAGCAAGTTCTGACCATGATAACCATTCCATACGAGGACAAGGGGGGGTTGGAAGACGCACGCCTGCATGATTGCCCCGCGGTCTTCGCTTACGAGGACGTCGATACCGGAAAAATCAGGACCACGGCCTTTTGCTCGTGGCAAATCGTCAAAGACGACGTGTGCCGCAAGATCCAGGCCCATTATGCAGGAGAAGCCGTCGCTTTGCCGGAGAACGAACCGCTCCCCAAGATAGCGTCCGAACGGTAGTAGTATTTGATATTGCCGGGGGAAGGGCCTTCGTAAACGTTCACAGCGACGGCTCGCCGGCCCCAGAAAATCAAACCACAAAGGCACCAAGACACCAAGGAAGATTTGAAATGATTGACAAATACCGGCTGACTTGCGGATCGTGTCCGCCGTTCAGTGAAAGCGGGCGCTTAGCCCCCCAGAGGCCTGAAAGATATTAGCCTTTGATTTCTTTGTGCCGTTGGTTCGCTTAGTGGTTAATTCCTAATCTATCGTGGTGAACGATTGCAGTAATCGTTTCGCCTCCTCATGGCCTTTGGCCGCGGCCTGTCGGAGCCGTTCGGCGGCTTCGATCGGGTCGGCCGGCACTCCAAGGCCGTTAAGGTAAAGGAGGCCCATTCGGAAACAGGAATAAGCGCTCCCCAGTTCCGCACCTTTTCGGTACCAAGTCATGGCCTCTTGAAAGTCCTGTTGTACGCCCAGACCTTTCTCGTACATGTAGCCTACGTATTCCACAGCGCCGACGTAAGCCCGCTCCGCCGCCTTAAGGAACCATGACATCGCCTGAACGTGGTCCCGGGGTACGCCGATCCCCTCCATGAAACAAGTTCCAAGATTGAGTTGCGCCGCACCGCTGCCCTGTTCCGCGGCCCGTCGATACCATGTGACGGCTTGTGCGACGTCCCGCGGTACCCCGATCCCGCTTTCATACATGAATCCAACGTCGTTCATGGCCGCTACATGTCCTCGGTCGGCCGCGGCGCGGAGCCGGTTCATCGCGAGCCCGGCATCCTGCGGTACTCCTTTTCCGTTCAGGTAACACCAGCCGAGTTCATACAGCGCCTCGGGGTCTCCGCGTTGGGCCGCGTCCATGAGCCTTTGGGCCGATTCAGCGTCGTTGTCGGGCATGAGAGAGCTCCGTTGAGTCACAGGATTCGGCGGTCCGTCCAAGGGCCGGCAGGACACTATTCCCTGGCTTGACCCCACTCTTTCTCGATAGCGTAATCAAGCAGTTTATCGACCAATTCTTCCGATATGGCGGGAACTCCGTATCCGGGTAAGGCCGCGTCCGTATTGGTACGGTCAAAATACGGATTGTTGGAGAAATGAAACAAGATCGCCTGCATTTGGCGCCATACCATCCGTTCGATCCTATTGCGAGGCTGGGTAAACGGGGCCCCTTCACCCGCGAAATGAATACCGCCGATATTGAATCTACGGGTGATGAAGTCCAGGGTCCACTGGTGGGTAGGGGGACATGGATGGGTAAGGTGGAATATCTTTTTGTGATTAGCCGGATTCTCGATTATCCGCACCGCCGACTCAGCCACGTAATCCACCGGGATGATGTTCGTGGTGCCCATTGGGTTGGCCGGCACGTTTATGTTCAGGTCCGAACGATTTGCGTCCGAGGCCTCGTTCATCAGGCGATCGAGGAGATGGAGGGCCTGAAATAGGATATACCAACCGGTGAACGAGGTGCATCGTCCCGTTTCAGAATGGCCGACGATAACGGCAGGTCGCAAGAAAGTGGCCTCTCCGGCCCAGAGTTGCTCCGCCTCCCATTTGCTTTCCTCGTACACATTCACGAAGTCCCCCCGCGGGTGGTTCACTTCCATGAGAGTGGCGCCGCTGATAAATCCGCACACATAGGCCGTGCTCACCATGTGGACCTGCATTGGTCGGCGTTCCACGAGCTTTCGTATGACTCGGGCACCCCCCAGGTTGGTCTTCAAGGGTTCCCCGGCTTCATCCATGTGCAGTCTCGTGGCGGCAGCGTTGTGGAGCAGATTGTCGGCATCTTCAAGGAACGGGGACTCACGCAGCCAATCATCCCATTTTTCATCCGCTTCCAGGATTTCTCCTTTGAACCACTTCAGACTATCCGTACTACGGGGTAGTCCAAGGGTGGAGAGAAAACGGATGGTGTCGAGTTTTCGGGATTCACTCCGATACATGGCGTACACGGTGTGATCACGTGAGAGTAGTTCTGCAAGCAGGTATTCACCGAGAAAACCGGTGGCGCCGGTGAGAAGCGTTTTCATGGCGGGGTCCCTAATGATGCGTGTGGTTTACCGACGAAACGGCCGGTGGGCGATTTCAATCCGGTTGATCGGATTATGCCCGGCGCTCAAAGCTATACCGGCGGTGAGCCATTTTTGCAAGGGGGCGGGAGGTCATGAGATGCGGTATGTCGGCGAAAATTTTTTCTATGGCCTAACGGGGAAACCGTGGTATACTGGACGTTTAATTTATGATCCCAATATCGAGGTCCAACATGTCACACGCTTCTGAATGCCCGATACTCGCCTTTTCGTGGCGGCCCCGGAACATCTCCGGTTCGGTGGTGGAGGCCGCTAGACGGACTGGTACTCGGGCGATATTCGACGTTTGCTCCATTGATCTTGACTCTGTGGCCCTGTCGCTACTCAAGGCGGATGTCGGCGGTGACGCAGCGGACCTGAAGGTTTCCCCGGAAGTGCTCCTGGACGATTCCCTGCGAGATTTGCTCGCAGAGACCGGAATAGGCAGAGTATGGGTGGAACTCCATCCGTATCTGCTTCAACGGGACATCCGTGTATACCTTGATAGGATCACATCGCTTTCTTCAGACGTCACATTCTACCCCGTGGTAGGGGACCCGGACGTAGCCGGACTCATACTCAACTCGTATCCCGCTTGTCGCAACCTGGCCCTCAAGGGTTCCGAGGCGTCGGGCTTCGTCGGCTCCGAGACTACCCTCATTTTGTACTCCGGTGTGAGGGGGCTCATCCGGAGGATGACCGACCCGGCCAAGATCATAGTCTGGGGTGGAATAGGGTGCCCCGAGGCCGCCGCGGCCTTCTTGGCGGCCGGAGCGGCCGGTATCGTCTTCGAGAGCGTGCATTGGCTTACGGACCTCTTTGGGCTTGACCAGGCGATGAGCGAAAAGATCTCCAAGTTGAGGCCGGCGCATACCGAACTCACCGGGCTCAACCTGGGGGTTCCGTGTCGTCTGTTCAATAAAGGCAATTCAAGGGCGGTGAAGGGTCTGAGGGACTTTGCAGGATCGCTTTGTGGAGAGGAAGTAGGGGATAAGCAACGCCGGTCCTTTGCGCAGAGGATTAAGCAGGAATGGATGCATCCCCTGGATAGCGACTTCGGGCGGGACGAGGTTCTGCCCCTAGGGGTGGAGGCCGCTTTTGCATCATCATTCGTCCAACGCTTCGGCCGAAAAACGGAGGAGGCCATCGAAGGGTTCGTAACCGAGATCGAACGTATCTGTCGTCGAGCTCCCGAAATTGTGAACTCCTTTGTGCGGAGTCCGGCAGCGCGGGAAATGGGCGTAAAGTATCCGTTCGTTCAAGGGGCCATGTCGTGGATCACCGATGAGCCGAAGTTCGCAGCCGCCGTGGCTGAGGCCGGCGGGCTCCCCACCATTGCCCTAGGTCTTATGGACGACGCTGCGCTTTCCGAACGGCTGAATCGGTTAACGGAGACGATGGGGGACCGACCGTTTGCCGTTAACGTAATTACCCTTGCGGAAAACCCGTTTCGAGAGCTTCACCTTAGCAAGATCAAGGAGATAAAGCCGCGATTTGCCGTCATCGCCGCGGGTGAGCCGTCGCAAGCCGCCGAATTGCTGGAGGCCGGAATCGACGTAATCTACATTGCGCCCAACGAGGACCTTATGAAGATGGCGTTCGACGTGGGCGTGCGCTGGGTCGTGTGCGAAGGCAACGAAGCCGGCGGTCATGTGGGGGAGCATTCGACCCTGACCCTGGCCCAAACGGTCATCGAGCTGAGGCGACTCATGCCCGATCTGTTCGAGGGGCGCCGGATAGTCTTGGCAGGCGGCATATGCGGGCGGGAGACGGCTTTCATGGCGGCTATGATGGGAGCGGATGCCATCCAAATGGGGACCGTATATCTGGCCACAAAGGAAATCGTAGAATCGGGCGCTCTGTCCCCCCTATACCAGCGCCTTATCGTGGGTTCATCCCTGGGCGGCACGGTTGTAACAGGTGAAGGCTCGGGCCTGCGGGTGCGTTCCCTGAGAAGCCCCAGGGTCGAGGCGATTTGTGAGCTGGAGAGGGAGTTCATGTCAGGATCGGGAGAGGAATCCTCGTTCAGGCAACAGATGGAGCATCTCGCTGCCGGCAGCCTTTTCGTCGCGGCAAAGGGCTTGGCCGGCCCCGGCGGACAACCTCTGCCCGAAGCCGAATGCGTGGAGCGGGGCCAATTCATGAGCGGTGCGGCCGCGGGCGTACTGGAAGGGGTCGTTACCCTGGATGAACTGCACGCTTCCCTTGCGGAGGGGCCGCTTGCAGTCGGCCTACCGTTTGTGGGGCCTGTGCGACAACGACCCATCCGAGTTGAAAGGACTGATCCGGACGGGGCCACGGCCTCGACGGTGAGGGAGCAAGCGGTCCGCAAGGCCGGACGCCCGGCGGAATCGGAGCGCATCGCCATCACCGGCATGGCCATGGTTAATGCCCTAGGAACGAGCCCTGAAGAGGTGTGGGACGCTGTCTTGGCGATGAAGAGCGGGATCGTTCATGTGCCTCGGACTCGATGGGACCACGGGATATTCTATGACCCGCGGCCGCGGGCTTCCGAGAAGACGTACTGCCGCGTGGGTGCGTTTCAAAACGTCGAGATCTCGCGAAAAGACCTGGGAATCCCCCCCCAAGATTTCCGAACCATGACCGAATCCACCAAGATCACCATGTGGTTGGCCCGAAACGCGATTGAGGAATCGGGCATACTTGATTCGGACATTCCTCGCGAACGAATCGGCGTTCTTATTTCGCAGAATTCCGGTGAAGCTGCTGGAACATTGTCGGATGTCATCATCCGTAATGCGGTCGACAAAATAGTGTCCGCCGTGAAGACGGTGGTACCACTATCCGCCGAAGAGGAACGAGCGGTGGAAGAAGCCGTCAAGGCGGGCCGCATCGCCATCGACGATACCACCCTATTGGGACGGCTGAATTGTTCGGCCGCGGGGTTTATCTGCAACAGGTACGGTTTTCAAGGACCGAGCTTCGCCGTGTCAGCGGCCTGCGCAACGGCATTGGTGGCTCTGTTCAGTGCGTACCAAATGATCCGCAACGGCATCCTGGACGCGGCCGTTGTCGGCGGCGCCGAAGAACCACTCACACCTATGCATTTTCTTGAATTCTCCGCCCTTGGAGCTTTGGCCGGGCTGTCGGGTCGGGAACGGGCCCCCGGCGAGTACAGCAGGCCTTTCGACGCGGAGCGTGACGGAATGGTGCTCGGAGAAGGCGGGGGAATGATAGTCATCGAGCGGGAATCCGTTGCCCGGAAACGGCATGCCCGGATCCATGCGTACGTCACCTCGATGGGAGCCGGCAACAACCATCTGGGCATGGTGGAATCCTCCAGGATCACTCAAGAACAAGCCATTCGTGCATCCTTCGATGATGCATCCTACGGCCCTGAAGGCGTGGACCTAGTTGAATGCCATGCTACAAGCACTCAACAAGGGGATGTGGAAGAAGTCCTGGCTCTCAAACGGTTCTACGGGCCGGACAAACCGGTATTGTTAACATCCTTCAAGTCACAGATCGGCCACACATTGGGCGCTTCGGGCGTTAACAGCCTGATTCGGGGCGTCGTCGCGGCCAATGCCGGAGTGGTACCGCCGACGCTGAATTATGTCACCCCCGATCCGGAAATGGAGCTTGAGGGATCAGGCATGTCCATCCCGAACCGCCCGGAGAAATGGCGGACCAAAGACGGTCGTCCCAGACGATTCCAGGTGGACGCGTTCGGATTTGGGGGCTCCAACTACGTGGTGCAGTTGGAACAGTGCCGAGCCGGAGAGGACCGGGTCCTGGTGAGCCCGCGGGTGCATGGGGAATCCGGTGAGCCCGTATCGAGATTGGCGGAGATCCCGGATGGAGTTCATCTCCTCAAGACGGATATATATGGACGACCTTACAACCTCGGAGTCGTTGCCGGAACGCTGGTTGAGGCCCTCGAACTGGTGGAAAAGGCCGAACCCCTAACCAACGGAGGCCCGATCAACCAAAAGCGACTTAGGAGCCTATCACGTCAGGGCATACACCTAGGGCCTTCAGACGCGCCGCGTCCGCCGCTGGCCTTCGTATTTCCAGGTCAGGGGTCCCATTACGCCGGCATGTCCCATGAGTTGTACGAGACTTTCCCCGTGATCCGCGAATGGATGGATCGAATAGCGAACGTCGCGGATTTCGATCTCCTCCACATGATGTTCTATGACCGGGAGGAGGATCTTCAGAAGACGCGTTGGCAACAACCCGCTCTTTACACCATGGAATTAGCTATGGTGAAGTACATGATCTCCCTAGGGATTAGTCCCACGGCCATGGCCGGCCACAGTCTGGGAGAGCTCACGGCCCTATGTCTTGCCGGCGTCTATTCGCCGGAGGACGGGTTCCGCCTGGTGAACATGCGTGCCAAATGCATGGACAAGGCCTGTGACATGAACCAAGACCCAGGCATCATGATGGCCGTGGATGCTCCCCGCGACCTCATTGAAAAAAGGCTCGAAGGAAGCGACAATATCTTCATAACCAATCTCAACTCACCCAGGCAAATTGTCATAGGCGGCGACACCGAGGCCGTGCGGGCGTTCGGCGAAGAGCTGAAAACCGAGGGCTATCGCCGCACTCAGTTGAGGGTGAGCATGGCTTTTCACTCGCCCATCATGAGATGCATACACGACGAGCTCGACGCTTTCGTGAAGACCCTGGAATTCCATCCGCCCCGGATTCCCGTGATCTCCAACACAACCACGCGTCCGTTCCCGAGCGATACTCAGGAGATCCAACGAATAGTCATGGCGCACCTGGAGTCCCCCGTGCATTGGATGGACAATGTTCGGACCCTTTGGGACGATTTCGGGGTACGTCTGTTCGTGGAAGTGGGACCGCGAGACATTCTCAGCAACATGATCCAGGATACGATAGAGGAAGCGGAATGCCTACAGACTTGTCTGCCTTCCGCTGAGAGTCTCATGTACCGGATGGCGCTCA
Source organism: Pseudomonadota bacterium (assembly GCA_043799015.1). GTDB lineage: Bacteria > Desulfobacterota > Desulfomonilia > Desulfomonilales > Desulfomonilaceae > JAZDOF01. The sequence continues at coordinate 13,914 of JAZDOF010000462.1, forward strand.
GTCGACTCCATGCTGCAGGGCATTTTACAACCGGCTCTTCGCCCAAGTTCGTCGCTTTTCCCGGACAGGAAAAGGCCGCACCTGAGTCGATCGGAACGGTGCCGCAATTGTACGCGCCCGACAGGAAAAGGGCCGTCAGCGCCGCCACGGCTCCGACCCAACCTTCCGGAGGGCTGGATGCCTTTATCCGCCGCGAGATAGACGGGTTCGTCCTGGAGACCTTCGGGCGGTTCATAAAACCGAACATTCTCTCGGCCATAAGGCGGTCCTACGACGGCAATTTTTCCGAGTCCGAGCTCGACCGCCGGCTCAAGCTGATGTTTCCCGCCCTTCCGCCGTCGGCACCCGTCTCTTTGGCTTCTTCCGGCCCTGTGTTTCGAGGGGAGATAGCGATTGAGCCGGAACGCGATGATGAAACGGCCGTTCCTTCGCCGGCCTCCATTCCGACCTCGTCTCAAGCGGAGGACGTAACGGAGACCGTTATCCGAATAATCATGGATGCCACCGGCTATGAAAGGGATGAGATATCCCCGGAAATGGA
>JAZDOF010000473.1:0-3176 GCA_043799015.1 Pseudomonadota bacterium
TCCATTTCCACACCGGTTGCCGAAGTTTGGTTGCCTTATTCCTTCCCCGGACTTGGAGACGGACTAGGGGTAGGGGCATCCGAAACGGGCCGGCCCGTCGGCAACGGGCGCAAAGCCGCGGTGGGCGGCCTAAGTGCCGGCCCGAACTGTGAGCCTTATTCAAGGATTCCGCAAATACGGGGCCGTATTCTTCGCCTCATCTTCAGTACGCCCGACCTCCCCACCGATCATTTGCGTCCGGCGGGCATGCGGGCCCTTCCGGACGACCAAATAGCGGTGGGCAAAGGCGAGGCGCCGTATTTGTGCCGACGAGTAATTTGCCGTGGGGATCCGGGGAGCAATAAGCCGAATTCTGTTCCCGCTTACGCGGGCGGCGATCATTCATCTAGGGCGACGATTACTCGTCGCCTCGAGCGACCTACCCGGAAGCCTCGGACGGGCCATCCTCAATCGCTTCCCTATTCGGTCTTGCTCCGGATGGGGTTTACCTGGCTTCCCGTGTTACCACGAGAACCGGTGAGCTCTTACCTCACCCTTTCACCCTTACCTGACCCAAAAGGGCCGGCGGTCTACTCTCTGTTGCACTTGCCTCGGGGTTGCCCCCACCGGGCGTTACCCGGCATCCTGCCCTACGGAGTTCGGACTTTCCTCCCGCGCTGTAAGCGCCGGCGATCGCCTTGCTCCCCGGATAAGCCAACTTATAAACCGGCAAAGAAAAAAAAGCAAGAGCTGATACATACGAATAAAGCTATTGAAATAAGGAATGTTATGTATTAATCTTAAACTTGTTTGTTAATATAGCGTAAAGGAAGCCCGCCATGCCTCTAATTGTTGCACTGGCCTTCTGTCTGACGCTGTCATCGGCATTTGACCGGAAGGTAGTCCGGGCGGCCGTTTCCCACGAAGCCCTAAAGACCCACGGCTTCACCCTGTATGAGAAGCCCCATCCATCCAACGAAATGTTACTGAAGGATGTAAACGGCAAGGATATCAAGCTGACCGCATTAAGGGGCCAAGTCGTAATACTAAATTTTTGGCGAATAGACTGCCCGCCCTGCTCATTGGAAAAACCGATCTTGGAAGCGACTTACCGGAAGTATCGCGATAGGGGGCTCATCATAGTGGCGGTCAATCTCTTCGACGACGGGAAACGTGTGGCAAACTATCTCAATAACAATGGATTAGGCTTCGTAATTGCGTTAGATTCGGAAAAGCGGCTTTCCGTGAGAAAGCAGAGTCTTCGGGGCGGAGGTACGACTTCATTCGTCCTAAATCCGAAGAATGAGGCCATTTACGAAATCAAAGGAGTCCCCACTTCTTACCTCATCAATCGAAGCGGAGATGTCGTCGGCCACTCCGTAGGTATGACCACATGGGATTCCCCCCCCCTAAATACTCTTCTCGAAAGCCTCCTGTCCGAACATGGCCGTGACTCCCATATTGCGTCTTCAGGGACGCGCGTAAAAGGGCTGGATAGCCGGGAATCGACCGCCCCGGGATCCTGGGGATTTGACCGCCCGGCCGGCCAGGCCCGCATGCCTTCCTCGGAACAGGCCGGCCGTAAGACTGCTGAAGGGGGTTCCAGCGGAGCCTCGTCTCCACCCCCGCTGCCTCCGGCTCGCCCCTATGCGGCACCGTCTCTCGGGGGGGGAGACCGATCCCAAACACAGGCGGGGGTCCCTTGGGGGATTCGCTCTCAGCCGCGTAACAATGCGGCTCCAAAAGTAGTTCCGGATCAGGACGGATATGTGATGGCCACGATCCCTGGACCGGCAAAAGCCCCCAAACCGACTACCCGGCAGAACCGTTCAGTGCCTGCCGCGTCCTCGGCGCCTGCGGCGATGGGATACGGAACGGCGGACCCCGGTACTGAGGCCGGCCCTAGGAAGTTGGAGGTATCGAGACCGGTTCATCCCTTTGGACGGTTCATCCTCGAAGCCTTCGAGGAACCCAGTGCAACGGCACGGAGGGAGCCCTCGCGTGTTGAGGCAAAACCGAGGCCGACCCGGGCCGGTGAGGGGTCGTTGTGGCAACGCGTCGGCGACATCGGGTCCGAAATACTCAATGCGATAATTCCGAAAGGTCCGGATAAGGGTGAGTCCAGGCCCTAGTATTCGGTTTCGGGGCGCCGGATTCCTTAAGTCGACGGCGTTGCGTCAGCATGCCGACTATCGGGAACAGGATTCGTTTTTTCGGGTACACGTATCCAATAAGCTTGTTCAAACGACCGGTTTTGCTGTATCTCATTGGCAGACAGGTCGGTCGCGACAGGAGAATCGGTAAGGCGCATGTGAGCCGAAGATTTTCGTCTGTGGTCCCGGATCGTCGGACAGGTCGAACAACCAGAGAGGAAGGGGAATGAGCAAGAGTGAATTGATTGAGTTGAGCAGGGAAGACCTTATCGATAAGATCAGAGAGCTTTATGAGAAACACAAGGCTGAACCCAACAATCGAGTGATGATCACCAAGGATCTTAATAAGGACCGAATAGCTACGCCGACCGGCAAGGGATGGAACGCAAACCGACTCAACCAATTCCTCAAGAATAACTTGCCGGACATAATAGGCAAGGCGAAGGCCGAAAGCGGCACCGAGGCGCCGGATCAGGCCGTCACCGTAGTGCCTGGAGAACCGGAGCCCGTGAACGAAACCGCCCTGAAAAAAGCCGAAGTCGCCGACGTGAAGCCCGACAGGTTGTCGGTCGTGCCGGTCGTCGACATGGAGGCCGTGAAGACCGAACTGCGTAACGGAGTTCAAGCAGCGCGTCAAGAGATAGAGTCTCTCCTTGATGGACGGATCGATTCCGTCCTGGCCGGTTTGAGGCGGACCATCGATGAACGACTGCCCGCGGTGGAGGAGTCCGTTCAAACACATACGGGGGCCTTGCGTACCGAACTGTCGACCGTGCGGGAGGAACTGACGTCGCTTTTTCACAAACGAATCGAGGCGGCGGCAGAAGCCTTGGAGTCCCGGCTGGGGGGTGAGTTGCCTTCTTTGCGCGCGGGCATTGATGAACGTTCGGCTGCCTTGCGTACCGAACTGTCGACCGTGCGGGAGGAGCTGACGTCGCTTTTTCACAAACGAATCGAGGCGGCGGTAGAAGCCTTGGAGTCCCGGCTGGGGGGTGAGTTGCCTTCTTTACGCGCGGGCATTGATGAACGTTCGTCTGCCTTGCG
>JAZDOF010000671.1:0-4854 GCA_043799015.1 Pseudomonadota bacterium
GCTTTTAATTCTAATTAATTCGACGAAAAAAATCAAGCTGGAATTCCGCCGGAGGCCGCCGGATTGACTTAGGTACCTCATGACGCTATGGTTCATCGTCATGAAAACGGCCCATCTTTCGGATTTGCATTTCGGCCGCCACATCTGCGAGGTCAGGCTAAAATCCCTGGGGCTCGATTTGACGGCCCAGAAACCCGACCTACTCATCATAACCGGGGACGTCACCGACCGAGGGCACCGCAGCCAGTACCGCAGGGCCAAGCATTTTTTGGATTCTCTCTCCACTGAGTATATATCCGTTCCCGGTAATCGGGAAGTCCCCGCATCCGCTTTTTGGGAGTGGATGCTGCCACCCCTGGCCATGACCCGTTACAGCTCGTTTTTTGGTCCCGCGGATCGAGTCGTCTATGCATCGCCGGCAAACCGGACCGTGTTTTTCGGCCTGAATTCCGTTCATCCCTTCCCGGCCTGGCCTGGACGCATACGGCGCGACACGCGTTATTGGCTCAAGGAACAGATAGCGGCCTATGACGGATATTTCAAGGGACTGTTCCTACATCATCCCGTCCTTCCGGTGATTCGCGGTTCGTCTTTCTGGGCCCATTCCCTTTCGGACGCGGGAGAAATCCTTAACATATGCAGTCAGTTGGGCGTTTTCATTATCCTACAAGGCCACAAGCACCGGTCGGCAATCATGTCGGTGAGCTTCCCCGAGAGAGGGACCGGCGTGGTGGTTTCCGCGGTCGGAGCCCCGCTCATGCCGTACGGGGATCCCGCGTACCACATCATCACCATCGACCCGTCGGTCCTAACCGTCGAGGCCAGAGAGTATCAAGACGGTTCTTTCAGGGAGAGAACGTCTTGCCGGTTCCCAATAGACGGGCCGGGCTGATGCCGGAGAGGTTGCCGAGGATGACGGGGGTATCATGCCGATACTCCCATAACCGTTCACCGGGACGGCTCCTCGAATCCGGAAAATAGAACCACAAAGTAACCAAGACACGAAGAAGAAGTTGAAATGATCCATAAAAGCCTGTTGGTTCACAAGGCATGTACACCCGTGAATCAGAGTGCCGGCTTGGGTCGGAGGTACCTGAAGATTATTAGCCTTTGATTCCTTTGTGCCTTTGTGACTTCGTGGTTCATTCTTCATCCGTCGTGGTGAACGCTTACGATCTCCCGTGGCGCCCTATCCGTGTGCCGTGGCTTCCACCTCCACCAGAGCGCCCAAGGGCAGCGCGGCGACCTGCACCGTTGACCTGGCCGGCGCGGCTTCGGGAAAGAACGTCCCATACACTTCGTTGACCGCGGGGAAATCGGCCATGTCCGCAAGGAAGACCGTCGTCTTCAGCACTCGATCCAACCCGCTGCCGGCGGCCTCAAGGACGGCCTTCAGGTGAGTCAACGCAGCGATCGTTTGATCTTTGACGGTCGGCTCAAGCTTCTTGGTTTCTTTGTTTAATCCGAGCTGCCCGGAAACGAATAACAGGTCGCCGTACTTCACCGCCTGCGAATACGGTCCTATGGGAAGCGGAGCCCGGTCGGTCCGTATGGCTTCTCTTTTCCGTGGAGCCTCGAGTGCTTGCGACGATTCCATTTCTTATTCCTCCTTCTTGTCCATCGCGGTAATTGAACAACCGTGAAACCCGCTCCCGGTAACCATTCACTCTTGTGGGGCAGGCTTTCCAGCCTGCCGAGATCGCACTAAAAACATTCGCAGGCTGGAAAGCCTGCGCCACGTTGAGATTGGAATTTCCCCCTCGTAAGTGAATGGTTACCGCGCACGGTCAATCGGCCTTGACTTCTCGCAGGTCCTTGCGCAGGATCTTTCCCACCGCGCTTTTCGGAAGGTCCGGCACGAATTCCACGTACTTCGGGGCTTTGTAGGCGGCCATTCGCTCCTTGCAGTAGTCGATTATTTCCTTCTCCGTCGCGGTTTGCCCCTGCTTCAGCACGACAAACGCCTTAACCCTCTCCCCGGAATGGCCGTCAGGGACCCCTAGGGCGCAGGCTTCGAGAACGGCGGGGTGGGAAAACAGCACCTCGTCGACCTCACGAGGATAAATGTTGAATCCTCCTGAGATGATCATGTCCTTTTTCCGGTCCACTATGGTGAAATAGCCTTCCTCGTCCACGGTCGCGATGTCCCCGGTGTGCAACCAGCCGTCCTTAACCGCGGCAGCGGTTTCATCAGGTCTATTGTGGTAACCTTTCATCACCTGCGGACCTTTCACGCAAAGCTCACCGGGCTTACCGAATTCCGTGACCTCCCGGTCGGGATCATCAACATCCACAAGTTTCGCTTCGGTGTTGGGAACCGGCAAACCGATGCATCCGGGTTTGACCTTACCGCCGAAAGGTATGGCATGGGTGCAGGGGGAGGTCTCCGTCAGGCCGTACGCCTCCGATATGAGAATACCCGTTAACGCCTCGAATCCCTTAATGGTCTCCAATGCCAATGGAGCCGCGGCGGACAAGCATTTCTTCACCGAGCGAAGATTGTATTTCTTGGTGTCGGGATGATTGATCATGGCGTTGAACAATGTGGGAACGCCGGGGATAAACGTCACCCCGTACTTGTCCACGGCCTGAAGAATCGCACCGGCTTCCGGCTTGGGAATAAGGACGTTGCACCATCCATACATTATGGACATATTCATCGCGGCCGTCAGACCGTATGAATGGAAGAACGGAAGGCATCCCAGATCCACCTCTTTTCCGTCCTCGAAGCCCAGGCACCAAGCCCGGGCTTGCTGACAATTTGCCGAAAGGTTACGGTGCGTGAGTTGCACGCCTTTCGATACTCCCGTCGTCCCGCCCGTGTAAATCAGAACCGCGGTGTCGTCCATGTCGGATGGGTAGTTCTCATGAACCGGCGGATATCCTTTCAGAAGATCCGTAAACTCGTAGACTCCCTCTACCCGAGGGGTCTTCAAATGAAGGTCCTTCTTGACGAAGGGAAACAGTTGCTTGAGAGGAAACGGGAGATAATCGCGAATGTGGCAGGAGACGATCTTGGTGATGCCCGTTCCTGAACGCAGTTTCATCATCCTTGGTACGAGGGTATCCATACACAGTAGAACTTCTGCGCCCGAGTCCTTCAACTGGAATTCGAGCTCTCGGTCGGTGTAGAGCGGGTTGTTGGGCACAGCGACCGCCCCTAGGCGAAAGGCCCCGTAAATCCCCACTACCGTTTGGACCAGGTTCGGCAACAGCAGCCCGACCCTGTCTCCCGGCCTTACTCCAAGGCCTTTCAGTGCGGAGGCGAATTTTGAAACCATTTCGTCCAGTTGACCGTACGTAACCACCTTGCCCTGAAACAGCAGAGCACGATTGTTTGGGAATCGTGACGAAGTCCGGGTCAGGGCCTCTTGTAAGGTGATATCCTTCAGATCGACCTTTTCAGGCACGCCCGGTGCATAGGATTTCAGCCATATCTTTTCCATTGAGATCTCCTTCTAGTGTGCGCGTCGGCAACGCGGTTCGGCTCAGTCCCACCAAAGACACACCATTCGATTCTTCTCGATCCATCGAGCGAAATCCTTCAGGGTCTGATTGTCCATAGCTTCATCGAAATCGTCCCGGTCGGCGTCCGGAGGGAGTTCGGAACCCACATACCCTTGGTCCATCGTATCGGGGCAGAAGTCATATGCATCCCGAGCAAACGCAACAAGGTCCGCGGGGATGTCCCTGAAAAGGATATGGACCCAATCGAACCCCGCACCTATTATGTCGAACGAGCATAATTCCTCCCACGACTTCAGCTTGTCTATTATCTCTTTGGGACCCATGTCGTAATTTGTCGCGTTGGTAAGCCGTATGCGGAGGAGATCGTACGGATCGGACGTCCGCAGGACTCCCACTATCTCGAGCCCCTCGCACGCGTCGCAAATTCCCGACGCGCATTCCCGAAGGATGGTCAACCGATCCACCCTGTTGTAGCCGGCCGCAAGGAGGAAAGCCGTGTACCCCGTACCCGAGAGTGAATCGCGAAGCCTCAATGCGACATCCACGCCCGTGTCCGTCGGCACGAGAAGGTACAACCCTGTTGTTCCAACCTCCCTGGCGCCTTCGCGGTCTATCGCCCGCACCGTGCCCGGAATCCCGTCGTGATAGATGTCCGCGGGGATAAGTGCCGCGAGCTCCAACTTCCTGAGTTCCTTCGCACCGACCTCTTTGGCCCGGATCAGGATTTCCTCCGGAAAACCTATTTCGGAAGCGAGTTTCTTCTCTCGTTCATCGAGCGTCATGTTGAAGCATCCTTTCCCAGGTGGTCGCCGGCCAACCCCGCTCATGCATGTCGACCGATTCTACAAGGTCAACCGCTAACGTGCAAACGAGGGTTTTGTTTTACTTGTAGCCTTTGCCGAAAGCTTTGTCCTTACCATTCGCCCGCGCTCTCCGTCCCTTCAAGAGAACCCTCACCGCCGGCACTCGATGGCCTGGACCCATTCCCATGTCGATAATAATCTACACTAATAAATTCGTACTTGATTACCGGCTCTGAAAAAAGTAGGCTCTGAAACCGTCCGTTTTGGATTTTCGGCTGGGTGAATGCCGAACATCCCGTCGTCGCGAACCTGGATGGCCGCTTCTTCCAGGGCGTACGCGTACGTACGCGACCCTGTAGCGGGCGTATCGCCTTTTTGAATGAAAAATATGGTCGAAGTGTGACTATTCACTTACGAGAGGGAAATTCCCATCTCAACGTGGCGCAGGCTTTCTAGCCTGCGAATCTTCTTAGTGCGATCTCGGCAGGCCGGCAAGCCTGCCCCACAAGAGTGAATGGTTACGTCGAAGTAGGTTTCTGCCTGAAAATGACCCTGCGGGAATCTGCGTTATTGCGATTAGCGG
>JAZDOF010000672.1:0-3034 GCA_043799015.1 Pseudomonadota bacterium
AGTCTCGATCTGCTGTGCATTGCAGACACCGACGGGCGTTTCCTACGTTTGAACCCGGAATGGGAGAGGACCCTGGGATATTCCTTGTCCGAACTGGAGGGGAAGGGCTTTCTTGAATTTGTGCATCAAGACGATGTTGAGTCAACCATGGCCGCGGTCTCCGATTTGAGGAATCAAAAAGAGGTCCTATGCTTCGAGAATCGTTATCGCTGCAAAGACGGTTCCTACCGTTGGATTGAATGGCGGTCGTTCCCAAAAGGCAAATTCATTTATGCGGCCGCTAGGGACATAACCGAGCGCCGACGGACGGAGGAGTCGCTTCGCAATGCCCGCAGGGAATGGGAGGACATATTCCGTGCGATAGGCCATCCCGTCATCATCATGGACCTGGAACACAGGATTGTTGCAGCCAACAGGAAATGCATCGAGGTCACGGGAAAATCCCTTGATGAGTTGCTTAATTCCAAGTGCTTCGAATTATTTCACAAGAGCGGTAACCCACCCCATAATTGCCCCATGAATGCTCTTCTCCTATCGAATTCGGTTGAGCCCGTGGAGATGGAAATGGAGACTTTGGGGGGCTATTACCTGGTTTCCTGCACCCCCGTCCTGGACGAAAAGGGCAACATCCGTAAGGTCATCCACATCGCGGCCGATATTTCCGAGCGACGGGAAATGGAAGCCACACTTAGAAAAAGTGAGAACCGTTTTCGCACAATATATGACGATACTCCCGCGATGATGCATTCCATAGACAAGGACCGGGTGATCAGGAACGTAAACAAGAAGTGGTTGGAAACTCTTGGATACGACAGGGATCAAGTATTGGGCCGACACCTTAACGAATTCATGACTCCCCCATCCAAGGCCGCGTTGGACAAAGTGCTGCCCGAATTCTGGCGCACCGGCAAGGTAATTGACGTGCCGTACGATTATATGAAGAAGGACGGGAAGGTCATTAATGCCCTCATCAGCTCGGTTGCTTGTGAGGATCCGGCCTGGGGGACGGTGAGCCTGACGGTCAGTCGGGACGTTACGGAGCAACTGCTTCTTCAGAAGCAACTCCTTCAAGCCCAGAAGATGGAGGCAATCGGGACCTTGGCCGGCGGGATCGCACACGACTTCAATAACCTGCTTCAGGTAATCATAGGGTATTCGGACCTGGCGCTTTTCGATAAGGCCCCCGAGACTCCCGACCATGAGGCCTTGACCGAGATACTACGCGCAGCCCATGGGGGCCGAGAATTGGTGAAAGGGCTGCTCACCTTCAGCAGAAAGATGGAGAGCCGACGCCAACCATTGGACCTGAATCAGGAGATTGCAAAGGTCCAAAAATTACTGTCAAGAACCATACCCAGGATGATCGACATCAAGTCGGTCCTTGCCCCTGATCTCATGACCGTGGATGCCGACCCGGCGCAGATGGAGCAGATAATCATCAATCTCGCGGTGAACGCTCAGCATGCCATGCCGGATGGCGGAAGAATCGTAATAGAGACCGGTAACGTGAGATTGGGTGGAGATTACTGTCGCACTCACGTGGAGTTGAAACCCGGGCGTTACGCGTTCCTGGCGGTATCCGATACGGGAAGCGGGATCGAAAGGCAACACTTGGAACATGTGTTCGAACCGTTCTACACCACAAAGAGAGCCGGGGAAGGGACGGGGCTCGGCCTGGCCGTGGTTTACGGTATGGTTAAGAGCCACGGGGGCCATATTGAATGTTACAGCGAAGTTGGAACCGGGACGGTGTTCAAGATTTACCTTCCCGCTTGGGATGCCGAGGCGAGTGAAGACGTTGCGGACACGCGCGAGATGCCGGCTATGGGCTCCGAGACCATCCTATTGGTGGACGACGAACCCCGCATAAGAATCATCGTGGAGAAAATATTATCCCTACATGGATACGGCGTTATGACCGCCTCGAACGGTCAGGAGGCTTTGGATGCCTATCGGAGGATGCGGAAGGCGCCGGCCCTGGTGATCTTGGACCTCATCATGCCCGTCATGGGCGGAAAAGAGTGCCTTAACGAGCTTCTGAAGATAGACCCCCACGTTAATGTACTCATAGCCAGCGGGTATTCAATGAACGGCTCGGGCCGGGAAGCTCTCGAAGCCGGAGCGAAGGGGTTCGTTAACAAACCTTTTGATCCGAAACATCTCCTGGGAGAAGTGCGCAGAGTCCTGGACGGCAAGCCCGATTGAAGCCGGCCCCCGGTCCGGTACCTGAAAGGCACGGTCTTTTGGTCCTTCCGCTCCGATCCTCGCCCGTATTATGCGGTCCCAAGCACAGCGGTGGTCACGTCCGGCTCCATTCCGAACCGAATCTTGCGGGCTAGGGCCGTCCCGATGCAGTGACGAAGTCTCCTTATGGTGAACGGCTTGGTAAGAATCAAATGGCCTTCCTGCAAGGCGTCAGGACCTTGACGTGCAAAATCGCTCGTCGAGGCCAAACATACAACGGGAATATTCAAAGAGTCCCGGATGTACGACGCGGCCGACCTCCCCTTAACCCACCCCGGCAAAGCGATATCGATCAGGACCAAGTCCGGTCCGATCGCCTCGGCCTTGCGAACAGCCTCCTCGCTGGTCCCCGCCAAACCGACCAATTCGAGCTGGAGGTATCTTAGGCACTCCGTGAGGTCCCTCACCACTATTTTTTCATCATCCGCGACTAGAATCCGTGTTTTCATTTCACACCCGCCCTAAAGCCCACGATACTCCCTATGAGAAGAGGTGGACTCCCCCCATTTCACACTCAATCCCCTCCTATCACGCCCCCCTCCGGAAAAACGCTCCCTTCAAATCGCCAAGAGAGCCTCCCCCCCCTTGAATTACGCTCCCCTCGACCTCCCCCCGACACTCTCAACCTCACGATTGAAAAAGCCGCATCAAGGATCTCGTTCGCTCTCCTTCGCCCCAGGCCCCTTTCGGCGCGGCAACTCCGCCGATTGAGCTGTTCCTTCCTCCCAATCCGATATAGGGCCTCCGCCTTTGGGAGCGTCGGAACCTATTCCGAACAGGGTTAATCCAG
>JAZDOF010000512.1:0-3953 GCA_043799015.1 Pseudomonadota bacterium
TGGCAACCGTATTCCGCGCCGGAATAGACAAGGAAAAACTAGCGGCTGCCATGAAACTTCGACCCGATCAACGGATAACCTATTCCCAAACGGTGGGGTATCCCAAGTAAGAATACGATCAGCACGGTGGTGCCGCAAAACGGCGCCTTGAGTGGTCTCCAATCCCGGATCGAGTATCCTGAAGCATGAGCCCGGCCCCATGTCGCCGGAGCGGGAAAGGTTGGAAGATGACCGACACCGAAGTACTGGAAGGCAAACTCATGTTGGCCGTGGACGACGAGGAGGACGTGCTTGACACAATCAAGGAAGAGCTGTCCGAGTTCCCTAGATTGACCCTCCATACGGCAACCACATTTGAAAAGGCCCGTCAATACCTGGCCTCTTACACTTACGACCTCGTGATCCTCGACATCATGGGCGTACGTGGTTTCGACCTGTTGAGGATTTCCAACATTGCACGTTTACCCACCGTAATGTTGACGGCACACGCGTTCACCCCGGAGGCATTGAAGCAATCCGTGGAACTGGGGGCCCGGGCTTTCCTGCCCAAAGAACTGCTGGGTACTATGGCCCCATTCTTGGCGGACGTGCTGAAGCTCAATTATCAATCGGTTTGGAAGACCGCACTGGACAGGGTCGCAACATTGTTCAACAAAAAGTACGGGTCCGAATGGCGTATTTCACATGCGGATTTCTGGGCGGAATTCGAGAAAAAACTTTCGGTTGATGATCCGATAATCATCAAGTAGGGGGGAGATTGCGGCTAAGCGTCGGAACAGGTGGGGGCGGTGCCGTCCCGCCAGACTGCGGAATTCGATCAAGCGTGGTTGGACGTCAAATCCGGGCCGCCTTACGGGTTCCCCACAGCCGAACCAACCATGAATGTCGATGTCCCCGTCCAAGATCGGACCACGCCGGGGTCCAACGTTAATCCCTGATCGTGGTCCTCAAAATACGGGGGCATTTATGTCAAATCCCCAGGTACGCTTCTTTGATGTGATCGTTGTTCAGGAATTCGCGTCCTGTACCCGACAAGGCGATACGGCCGTTTTCCAGTACGTACGCGCGGTCGCACATCGACAACGTGTGTAATACGTTCTGTTCGACCAAAAGCACTGTAACGCCCTCGTCTCTTACGGCCTTGATGATGTTGAACATTTCCGTGACCAAGATTGGGGCCAGTCCCAAGGAAGGTTCATCAAACATGATGAGCTTGGGAAGAGACATGAGACCACGGCCGATGGCAACCATCTGTTGTTCCCCGCCCGACAAGGTCCCCGCCGGTTGACGTCGCCTCTCCAGTAGCCGAGGAAACAGCTCGAATACCCTTTTCATGGTATCTTTGCGCTTGCCCTTGGCTTCACGCGTGAGCGCGCCCACAATAAGGTTTTCTTCCACGGACATCTCGGGGAATAGGCGGCGGGCTTCGGGGACATGTGCAAGCCCGTAGCCGATAATCTGATACGATGGGACCAAGTCCAGGCGGTTACCCATAAAGGTGACGGTCCCCTTGGCCGGTTTCAGGAGAGATGAGACAGTCTTGAGTGTGGTAGACTTCCCGGCGCCGTTGGCTCCGAGGAGGACCACGATCTCGCCTTCCCGTACCTCAAGAGAAACGTCCCACAGGATCTGTAGGTCGCCGTAAAATACGTCGATATGCTCAACTTTGAGCACGGTACCCTTCCCCAAAGTAAGCCGCTATGACTTCCGGATTGGAAGCCGTTTCGGCCGGAGTTCCCTCGGCAATCACCATGCCGTGGTTTATGGCTAGAATTCTGTCGGAGATGGTCATAATGACCTTCATGATGTGCTCGACTATGATGATGGTGATCCCCGAGTCACGTATCTTTTTGATCAGTGCGATGGCCTCGTCCACTTCGGACGGGTTGAGACCGGCCGCGGTTTCGTCCAACAGGAGGAGTTTCGGCTTGACGGCAAGGGCCCTAGTGATCTCAAGCCTCTTCCTGGACGCGATGGGCAGGCTCTTTGCCGTCTTGTCTTTGACCTGCGTAAGCCCGCAAAATTCAATCGTACGTTCGGCCACCGCCCGAGCCTCGTTCTTGTTCCAGGTGTGCAGGAATGCGGAAGCAATGACATTGTCCAAGACCGTCATTCTCTTCAGCGGCTTTACCACCTGAAACGTACGACCTATGCCCCGTTTGCATATCTGGTGGGTTTTGAGCCCGGATATGCTCCGGCCTTCGAAAACTATCTCGCCGGACGACAAAGGGAAATATGCGTTAATTAAATTGAAAATGGTGGTCTTGCCCGAACCGTTGGGGCCGATGAGGCCGTAAATCTGCCCCTGCTCGACGGTAAAACTCACGTCATTTACCGCTGCCAAGCCGCCAAAAAATTTCGTTATTTTTTTCGCTTCAAAATAGGCCATGTCCCGCCTCAGTCCGCTTGGCGTCCACGAAATATGAATCTCTTTATGACGGGCCAATCACCCACCACTCCGTTGGGCAAATAGAGGATGACCAGGATAACAATGACGCCGAAAACCAGAGTGTGTGCCTCGCTCACGTATTTTACCACCGTGGTCATAGACCCCCAGCCGTAAGACTTCCCCAAAGCGCTTAACAACCCGAACCCGCCGGACCGAAACAGCTCATCGACAAGAACCATGATAAAGGCCCCTACTGCGGGCCCGTGGACCGTGCCGACCCCTCCTACGATTCCGACGAGGATCGCCATAATAGAAATATTATGGAGTGAAAAGACGATGTGCGGGTCGATAAAGCCCATGTAATTGGTGTACAAAGCGCCGGTCAATCCGATGAAGACGGCGGAGATGCAGAGCGACACCATCTTATAGTACGTGGTGTTGATTCCCAGGCTTTCCGCCGCATCCTGATCCTCACGGATGGACACGAAATAATATCCGATCCGTGACCGCATCATGATGTCCACTACGACGACGGAAGCCACAGCCAAGAACAGGGCGATATAGTAGTAGGGTATCTTGCTGTCGAAAGTCTGCGGTACCAAGATCCCCACCATTCCTTCCGTCAGCGATTCCCATATGGTGGCAATGTGGCGCATGATTTCGTTCAATGCCAATGTCGCCAGAGCGAAGTAAGGCCCTCGGAGCCGGAAGCATATCCACCCGAATGGGAAGGCCAGAGCAAAGGACACCAATGCGCCCAGAGGAAAACCCCACCATGCGGAGATCTCCAATTTGTGCAACAGAAGAGCCGAGGTGTAGGCGCCGATGCCGAAAAAGACGGCGGCACCGAACAGCACTTGCCCTGTAAATCCGGATATCAGGTTCCATCCCGAACCGATGACCACCCACATTAGGACGAGTATCATGACGCCCTGGTAGTAGAAGTTTTGGACCGCCAGGGGAAAGGCGAGGAGGATCACAAGAGCGATAATGGGTACAATGTGCCGTTTCATGAAGCCCTACACCTTTATGAGACGTTTGAAACCGCCCGGCAGGAACAAAAGGACCAGCAGGAATATCACCATGCCCACAAGTTCCTCGAAGTCCGAACGCCAGTAAGCCCCCAAGGCCTCCGCAAGCCCCAGAGTGATCCCTCCCAAAATCGCGCCTATGGGGGAACCGAGACCGCCTAATATGGTGATCACGAAGGCTCTCCGGGTAAAGGGGCCCCCAATGTCGGGAAAAAGATAGTAAATGGGAAGGAGGAGGGTTCCCGCAGCAGCCACCAGCGCGGACCCGATCCCAAAAGTGATGACTTTCATCTTAGCGGAATCGATGCCCATAAGTTCCGCAGCGTCCGCGTCCTGGGCCACCGCCCTGATGGAGCGGCCAAGATCGGTCCTGTTAAGGAACCAAAACAGCAAGCCCGTCAACGCACATGCAAAAAAGAACGCGATGGTCAACGCCAACGAGAAAGAGATCCCGCCGATGAAAAAGGCCGACGTGGAGTAGGATGTCTTAACGGAGAGGTAATTGGACGTGAAGATGAACCGTATGATCTCAG
>JAZDOF010000525.1:0-6912 GCA_043799015.1 Pseudomonadota bacterium
TGATGACTCCCAGGACGGACAGACTCAAGCCCAATTCATAGCTGATCATTTGAGCGCCGGCTCTCAAGCCGCCCAATAGGGAGTACTTGCTGTTGGAAGCCCAGCCGCCCAGGATAACACCGTAAACGCCGAGCGAGGAAAAAGCGAATATGAACAGTATCCCCACATTCGCATCGGAAAGCACTCCGGTATTCAGACCGTACCTTCCGGATATCGATTGCGGGAGGAGGTTTTCCAGGCCCAATCCTTTGGCAAAAGGTACGACGGCAAATGGAGTGAGTGCGCACACCATGACTATTAGCGGGGCTATCGTGTAGACGACTTTGTTGGCCTCGGTGACGGTGATGCGCTCCTTGAATATGAGTTTCGCTCCGTCAGCCAGGGGCTGCAATAGCCCGACGGGTCCCACTCGATTGGGCCCACGGCGCAACTGAATCCAGCCAAGGACCTTGCGTTCAAGTAGCGTGAGATATGCGACGAAAGTCAGGCACGCCACGACTACCAGAAGCACCTTGATAACAACAAGAATGATGGGAACAGCCGATTCCATCAGTACATCCCCTTTGGCGATTACACCTTATCGACTTTGACCTGGACGGGCGACTCGTCCCACCGGGTGAGAACGTTGAGCTTTACCGCCGGGAAGTGGTACGGGACTATAACGGAACCCCGCAAAGCCCTGAGAGATTTCTTGACCTTTACTTCCACGCTTCCGCCCCTGGAAGAAGTGATTCTGATTCGATCGTCGTCCTTCAACCCAAGCTCCAGCATGTCGAGCCGATTCATCTCCGCCGCCGCTTCGGGGCAAACCTCGAGCATGGATCCGCTCCACTGCGTCATTGTACCTGAATGGAACTTCTGTGTGCCTGAGATGAGATACATCGGGTATTCCCCTGACGGCACATGGATGATCGGAGGTGCAGGCTGGAAACGGGTCTTCCCGATCGGCTGGCCGCCCAGGTACAGAATCGGCTTCCCTGGATCTTCATCGCCTAGGCACGGCCACTGTAACCCGGAGCCGTCGATTCTACCGTAGGACACCCCTCGATATACCTCGACCGTTTCACCGATCTCCCGCATCACCTGCTCCGGCCCGGTGTAACTCATGGCGGGCTTGCCCATCAGGGGGGCAAGGGCCAAGAACACCTCCAGGTCGCTCTTTGCACCTTCAGGAGCTGCCACCGCATTAATTCGCTGGACCATGCGCTCCGCGCTTGTGAACGTACCCGATTTTTCCGTGAATGCCGCTACGGGGAGGACCACGTGCGCCATCTGGGCAGTGGAGCTCAGGAACATGTCCTGGACTACAAGCAGATCAAGCTTGCCGAGAGCCCTCTCGATTTGAGCACGATCGGGGTAATTGTCCAGGGGATTCTCCCCGACGACATAAAGACCTCTGATTTCACCGGTTTCAGCGCGAGAGAGAATCTGGGCGGCATTCAGGCCGGTCTCTGTGGGGATGGAGCCCTGCCAAACCTTCTCGAATTTCGTTCGCGCCGATTCGTCCCCTGTGCTTTGAAACCCAGGGAGCATGTCAGGGGCCAAGCCCATGTCAACGGCACCCTGGGAATTGCCCTTCTCGCCGAATACGAAAACTCCGCAGGATTCCTTACCGAGTCGGCCGGTAATGACGGCAAGATTGGCCGCGGCCTGTGCCGTGGGAACATTTATCCCCAAGCGATTTATGCCGTCGGTAAGCACGATGGCTGCGGTGGGTGCCTTAGCGTATTCAGCTGCCGCTTCTCTGATCAGATCGGCTTGAATGCCGGTGAGTTCAGCAACAGCGTCCGGCGTATATTTATCAAGGGATGCGGAGAACTCCACGAAGCCGTCGGTGGTATCCAAGGTCCTCTTATCGTATAGCCCCGCGTCAAGGATCTCCTTAATCATGGCGTTCAGAACAAGATGCTCTGATCCCGGACGTCCTAGAAGGCTTATTCCCGGCCGTCGGCTCAACTTGGTAGCCACGGAATCCACCACTATTACACGTGCTCTGATCCGCCCTACGGCAAGAATAACCTCGTTCTTGGCCACCGGATGCGTCTCGGTAAGATCGGCCCCAACCAGAAGTATGACTTTGGCGTTTCTCAACTCCTTTATGGAGTTGGTGGTTGCGGGGTACCCGAAGGCCGGCCGTAGGCCGGAGACCAAGGCTTGGTATCCGATGCCGCCGGCGTGATCCAGATGAGAAGTATCGAGGACGGTTCGCACAAAACGATTGAATACGTAGGCTTCTTCGTTCGTGAGTCTTTCGGATCCTAATGCCGCCAGGGATAGCGGCCCCACATTCGTCTTGATTTCGTTGAATTTTGTCGCCGTGAACGCCAGCGCCTCATCCCATTCCACCTGTACGAGCACGCCGTCCTTGCGAACAAGCGGCTTGGTCAGGCGATCGGGGGAATAAACATAGGGCCAGCCGTATCGTCCCTTGACGCATAGATTGCCTTCGTTGTGCCCGTCGTCGGGGGAGGTGACCCATACGATTTTTCCGTTCTTCCGCCCCAATGAGAGCGTACAGCCAAGGCTACAGAAAGAACAAGTGGTGTTGGACTTTTCAAGCTCAAATTCCCTGCCGGTACCGAACAGCCATTTGGACTTGATGGCGCCTACCGGGCAAACTTGAACGCATTGGCCGCAGAATTCACAATCGATCGGCCTGCCGAAGTCCGTACTGACCTCACTCTCCCAACCGCGCTTGATGAAGCTGAGCTCGTTCACGCCTTGGAGTTCGTCGCAGATGCGTACGCACATGCCGCATCGCACGCACAGGTTCATGTTGAACCTTATGAAATGCGAATCGTTGTCAACATTATATGCTCGCGCTTCCTTGGTGAACGGAAGATCAGGAATCCGGTATTCATAAACCAAGTCCTGGAGGCGGCAATCGCCTGCCGCATCGCAACCGGGGCACTGAAGGGGATGCGAGCGAAGCAACAGCATCAACTGCATCTGCCGGATTTCAATCAGTTTGGGCGTGTGCGTGGCCACCTGCATCCCGTCACGAACCGGGTTGAAGCATGCCGGCATGGTTCTCGTTTTTCCCTTTTGCGTAACCTCGACTATGCAAAGTCGGCAGGCCCCGTAGGGGATGAGACGTTTATCGTGACACAAGGTGGGGACCCTTCGACCGGCCTTATGGGCGGCATCAAGGATACTGGTTCCACGCTCCACCGAAACTTCAACTCCGTCGACTGTCAGGGTAACCATAGACGCTTTCTCACTGGTCGGGCTGTAATGTAAAACCCTGCTCACACGGCTGTTTCCTGCCGTCGGTGCTTATTGTCTCCAGGGCCGTTCCCGCTATCTGATAGCGCCGAACTTGCAGTTCACGATACATGTGCGGCATCGGGTGCATTTGGACTTGTCGATAAAGGCCACCTTCTTCTTTTCCCATACGATGGCGTTCACCGGACACCCTCGGTAGCACAGTCCGCACATCTTGCACTTGTCTTCCAGGACCACGAAATCAATCAAGTCGGGACAAACCAGCGAAGGGCAATGTTTGTCTCGAATGTGGGCTTCATACTCGTTTCGAAAGTATCGAATGGTGGAGAGGACCGGGTTGGCGGCGCTCTTGCCTAGTCCGCAATGCGAGGTATCATTGATGTGATGTCCAATTTTTTGAAGAAATTCAATATCATCTTCCGATCCATTACCCTCGCAAATATTCTTAAGGATCTCGCCCATGACCTTGAGCCCTTCGCGGCAGGGGGTGCACTTCCCGCATGATTCCTCCACCGAAAACTCGGTGAAGAACCGCGCCGTGTCCACCATGCAGGTCATGTCATCCATGACCACTACACCACCGGAACCCATCATGGCCCCAGCTTGAATAAGCGACTCGAAGTCGATCTGAACATCTTCCATGCCGTTTGGGATGCAACCGCCCGATGGCCCGCCCATTTGAGCCGCCTTGAACTTGCGCTTTTTTGAAATACCGCCGCCGATATCGAATATCAGCTCCTTCAAGGTCGTGCCCATGGGGACTTCCACGAGGCCCACGTTGTTGATCGCCCCCGTGAGGGCAAATACCTTGGTGCCTTTGCTCCCCTCGGTGCCGATGGAAGCGAACCAATCCCCGCCGTTCAGTATGATGGGGTTTATATTGGCGTAGGTCTCGACGTTGTTAAGGTTTGTCGGTTGGTTCCAGAGCCCTGCCTCAGCACTCCTCGGCGGTTTGATGCGGGGCATTCCTCTCTTGCCTTCTATCGAATACATAAGCGCCGTCGATTCACCGCAAACAAAGGCTCCGGCGCCCGGGTAAATGGAAATATCGAAATCGAATCCGCTACCTAGAATGTCTTGCCCGAGCAAGCCATAGTCACGCGCATCTACGATGGCTTTCTGCAACCTTTGGATGGCCAACGGGTATTCGGCCCGCACGTATATGTAGCCCTGGTTGGCGCCGATGGCGTAGCCCGAAACGATCATTCCTTCCAAGACCGAATGGGGATCTCCCTCCATGATGGAGCGATCCATAAAAGCACCAGGGTCGCCTTCGTCTCCGTTGCACACCGTGTATTTCGGAAAGTTGGAGTACTTGCGGCACTCTTCCCATTTCCATCCCGTAGGAAAGCCTCCGCCTCCTCGTCCTCGCAACCCGGACTTTGTGATTTCCTGAATAACGTCCTCGGGGGACATCTGCTCGATAACTTTGGAAAGGGCGCCATAGCCGTCGCGAGCTATATAGTCATCTATACGCTCGGCGTCGATCAATCCCCGATTGCGCAGAGCTATCAATCTCTGACGTCCGAAGAAACCGATATCACTAATCAGCGGAACCTTGTCCTTCGCGGAAGGTTCTTTGAAGAGGAGGCTCTCTACGATTCGTCCCTTTAGCACGTGTTCTTCGACAATCAGTGGGGCATGCTCGGCCTTTACCTGATTGTAGAAGATGCCGCCGGGGTACATGACCATAATGGGACCCATGGCGCAGAATCCGTTGCATCCCGTCATAACGATCTGTACGTCGTCCTGTAGGTTCCTCTTCTTCAGCTCCTTTTCGAGGGCGTTCTTGACCTCCATAGACCCGCTCGCAAGACAACCGGTGCCCGCGCAGATCATACATTGCATTCTATAGTACGGACTGGCACACATATGCTATTCTCCACCCTCTTGTCCCGGTATGGATCGGGGAGGTTCCGAAATGCCGACGAAAAAGGACGATGGTTCCGTTACTGGGCCGTCGTTTCGCTCCCCTTCGCCAGGGCGAATTCTTCGACGGGTTTTCCGGCCATTACGTGCTCGTCGAATATGCGCCGGGCCTTTTCCCGATCCAGCGAAATGTACTTTACCGGGGGTTGGTCCACCAATTCGACCGTCATCATGGGCTCTTTCGAGCACAAACCCGCGCACCCGGAGTTGGTTAGAATCACGTCTTCTATGCCCCGATCGGCGATCAGGTCCCTGAACAGCACCATTATGTCCCTGGCGCCCGCGGCGATGCCGCAGGTGCCCATGTGAACGGTAACCTTGGCTCGGGACGTGCCGTCCCTAAGTACTATCTTGCCTCGCTCTCGTTCCTTGATCTTCTTGAGATCTTGTATGGATATCTTGGCCACTGGGCTTCCTCCCGCTGGAATCCGGTCTACTGGTAGCCTTCAAGAATCGTGAGGGTATTCTTCGGATCAATGTTGCCGTACGTGTCATCACCTACCAGCATGCACGGCGCCAAACCGCAAGCTCCCAGGCAACGCACCGCCTCGAGCGTGAATCGCCCGTCATCAGTCGTCTGTCCTACCGCCAAACCCACCTGCCGGACCATAATGTCCAGTATTTCTTTAGCGCCTTTCACGTAGCAGGCCGTGCCGAGGCACAGACGTATGGTGTGTCTTCCCCTCGGTTCTATGGTGAAAAATGAATAGAAGGTGACTACACCGTACACATGGGACGGATTCACGGTCAATATGTCCGCGATGCGGTGCTGAGCTTCCTGGGGCAAATATCCAAGGGCCTCTTGCGTGTCTTTAAGCGCAGGAATCAAGAAGCCGGGTTTTCCCGCATAGGGCGCCAAAAGGGAGTCGAGCTTCTCCAGTTCTTCAGCCGGCACCAGTTCAACGTTTGCCTTTTTCTTAGCCTGCTTGAGTATGTCGTCTCTTTCCTTCACTTTATCCACCCTTACGGATCGCGTGCGACTTATTGTCGGTTGCCCGAGGCACCGATGTCGTCAAGTCCGGAGATTAAGTCGTCCCGAATCATACGTAAAACGTCGGATGTGTTGATGGGTACTTCCTCCAGCTCGGCACGAATCTCTCGCGTGTCCAGCCGATAGGCCGCGCCGTTCTTTCGGTGCTCGTAGTAGAAATCCACATCCGAATTACCTTCGATCAAGGTCAGAATAGTGTTGCACATGCTCCCCATCGGCTTGCGGTCAATATGGCTGAGTTTCATAACCGCCATTACGTCGGTTCCCAGACCGGGGACCGATTCCACCGTCAGGAACCCTTCGGCCTCCTGAGCTGTCTGTTGAAATAAGGATAATCCGAGTCCAACCTTTCGAGTGGTTCGGGTGGTTGTGAACGGGTCCAGCACCTTACTCAGAAAAGCCGGATCCATCCCTCGCCCGTTATCCTTTATTTCGATGGAGAGCACGTCCTCGGTCGTGTTCTCTTCAATCACTACCCTGATAAGGTTTGCTCCCGCGGTTACGCCGTTCTCCGCCACATCGAGCACATGAAGCGATAGGTCCTCCAAGGGCGCGCCTCTAGTCGAAAAATGAACCTATTCGGCGCTTACTCAGCGCTTGCCGGATCAGTTCCGGCCCTATACTTCCAAGATCCCTCTCCCGTCCCTTGCCGAAAGTGCGAGCCTGAGCTCTTCAAGGGTCGGTATGGCCATCCTCATCCGAGTGAATACGACCCCGATCTCGGAGGGACGATGGGCATCCGAAGACGTTATCAAGGGTTAATCCCT
>JAZDOF010000554.1:0-2176 GCA_043799015.1 Pseudomonadota bacterium
CTGGTCCCCCGGGGATGATTCTTGGTTGACCCTGGCGGCCGAGTACTGGTCGAACACCCACGGCCGGCCTCTTTTCGCCGAGGTGCGGCCGTTGCTCAACGTCCCTCTTGTCATCACCATGTGGGAGCCCATGGCAAAGGCATTGGGTTACCCCGGTCAATCGCTCGGATGGAAGGACTTGGCAACGCTGGCGGGGGACCCCAGGGGTTGGTCGGCGGTCGGCAGGCCCGAATGGGGTAAGTTCAGATGGGGACATGCCCATCCCGATGCGAACTCAGGTTTTCTGACCGTGATTTCGCTTGTCTATGCGGCGGCGGGAAAGCTTGACGGACTTACCAATGATGATTTGAAGGCCCCGGGAGTCATGGGGTTTCTCGCGGCGGTGGAGGGCGCGGTCGAGCACTATGCCTTGTCAAGCACTTGGATCGACGATTTGATGCACTCAAGAGGACCGGCTTATCTTTCGGCCGCGGTGCAATACGAGAGTACCGTCATAGCAAGCAACAAGAAATACCGGAACCTGCCTTTCAAGCTCACGGCGATATACCCGAAGGAAGGCGCCTTCTGGAGCCGTCATCCGGCGGCGGTCTTCACGGAGAGCTGGGTCACGCCGGAAAAACAACAGGCGGGTAAACTCTTCATCGATTTCCTCGTCAGCGACGCGCCGCAGAAACGAGCGATGCAGATGGGGTTCAGGCCTATCTCTCGCAATGTGCCGTTAGGGCCTCCCTTTGACGACGAGCACGGAGTCATTCCCGACGTGGACACCGGCATGACGCTCAAGGTACCCGGTGAAGGGGTTCTCAGACGTATCAGGGACCTGTGGGAAAGCGCCAAATTGCCCGCGACAATCATGGTCCTTCTGGACAGGTCCGGGAGCATGGGTGCGGAGCCCATGCAAAAGGCCAAGGATGGGGCGATCCTGTTCGTAAAGAACATGAAACCCCGGGACCAACTGGAGGTTACGGTTTTCAACCATCAGGCCAATGTGCTTGCACCCCGGTGTTTGGTGAAGGACTGCGGGGAAAGTGCGGTCGCCAAGCTGTCCGGCGTCTTTTCAGGCGGCGAAACGGCCCTTTACGATACAATATCCGCCTCGTACAAGAGCCTGCTGGCGCTTCAAAGTAAAGAACCCATGAGACGCTACGGCTTGATCGTACTTACGGACGGTCGCGATACGCACAGCAAGACCAACGTGAACGACTTTCTCGATTCGCTCCCAAAAGGTGAAGACTTCGACGCCCCCAAGATATTCACCATAGCATATGGTCCGGAGGCGGACAGGAGTCTGCTGAAACAGATATCCGGCAGGACGAACGCGAGACTCTTTGAAAGCAATCCTCAAGAAATCGCCAGGACCTATAGGGAACTGAGCGCCAGCTTTTGATTAGCGGCACTTGGGATAAAGCGCCCAAGGTGCTGAACAGCAGCCAGGAGCAACTCCATGCATCCAACGTCGAGATATAAGACTGTGATAGGCTTGATAGCCGCCTTTGTTGTCTTTGCTTTGGGACATTCCGCCGCGCAGGCCACACCGGTTTCGTGGTCCGCGAAACTCGATTCCGATACCAAGCGGTTGGTCGTACATGTTATTCCCACCACTTCGATCAAGGAAGTTAAGGTCGAGGTACAATTGTACGATGATCAAAATAGGGTAGTAGCTACCCGTTCATTCGACTTCACCGGTGCCGACTTGCCGATTCTTGAGGAAAACAAGAATTACACCAAATACTTTGACCACCGGGTGTCCTCCGCCCACACGGTCAAAGGCCTTCTTCTGCACGCATTGCCCGTCGCGAGTTCGCCCAAGGCCGCCGGTGCGGGCGTGGCCCAAACCCTGGAGAAAGGGGTACCGTCGACGGACAAGCAACCGTGAGACGTTATCGAGCGTTGAGACTCCTAGCGTTATTGAAGGGGTTATGATTGCAGGGGATGGTATCATCGGCCTCTTGGACCAAGATGGGAGTCCGTAACCCAGGCGGTGGCCCCATGGGAAAGCCGGTTTCCCAACCCCTATTTCAGATCTTGCCCCTTCAGGGCTTTTGGTTCGTGTATGGAGGGGTGTCGCCCGCGTGACGGACCCCTCCCATGAACCTGGATCCGCATCCGGCTTCTCATCCGGGCACTTGCCGAACACCCGCGGCCGGCACCTGCCCGGACAGACTGTCGGATCACT
>JAZDOF010000562.1:0-10442 GCA_043799015.1 Pseudomonadota bacterium
GGAATACGGTTTGGATCCCTCCCGCATTGACGCGAAGGGTTACGGCTTTTTCAAGCCCTTTGCGCCAAACGACACCGAAGAGAACAAGAAGCTCAATAGGAGAGTGGAATTCAAGCAAGCCGACAAGTAAAACGATTTCCATGTGAGCGAGCCGCATGTACCAATCGGCACTTAGGGGGGGCGCCGGAGCGCCCCCAAGCGGGGATATGATCTCGCCCCGAGGACTCATGAGGCCATAATGCCGGGGAGGATCAAACCTAACGTGGTCGACGCGACGCCTCACATTGGGCATCGGCCTCAAACGAAACCGATTGTTGTGGTTTGCCGTACCCGATGCTCAGAGGTGATCCTCGTCCGGAACTTTCCTAATAGCACCGAACATGTCCGTGGAATCGTACGGTTTGCTGATGAATCCCCTTGAACCCATGCCCTTTTAGTCGTGAGCCGTAACGGTTTATCCTTCCGCCGTCGGCGTGCGCCCCGCCCGCACGAACAAGTCCCGCCATTGCCGTTCCATGCCGTGGGCCAGGTCCTCCGGAGTCACCCCGGATTTCCGAAAGCGACGCTGTAGGGACATGTACCGCTCCAAGTCCGGCAAGGAAAACTTGGGCTCAATGTTGATAGTCCATCGGTTTCCGTTTTCAACTTCAACCACGGGAAACAGCCCGGAACTTACGGCCAACCGCACCAGTTCGATGGTCACCGCAGGGTCGGATTTCCATCCCGTGGGGCAAGGGGTGAGGATGAGCAAGAATCGAAACCCGCGTTCATCGATCGATCGTTTCATCTTGCGCAGCGCGTCTTCAGGGTGGGCCAGGGATACGGTGGCGGCATAGGGTATTCCGTGAGCGGCCATAATGCTCAGGATATCCTTCTTGCCTTCAATCTTCCCATTGGGGGTGTTCGAAGTGCCCGCACCGGCAGGCGTGGCTGAAGAGCGCTGGCCGCCGGTATTGCCGTATATTTCGTTGTCGTAGCATACGAACAGAATGTCTTCATTGCGCTCCGCGGCGGCGGAAAGGGCGGCCGTACCTATGTCGTACGTCCCGCCGTCCCCAGCCCAACAGACTACGCGGGTCGCGTCGCCATTCAGTCGTGCAACCTGGGACATGCCCGTCGCGACCGCGGCAGCGGAAGCAAACGTGGACATGAGTAAAGGCGCTCCGTAAGCGGTGAACGGAAATCCACCGGCAGCTACAGCGGCACAGCAGGCCGGGAGGACCAATTGTATCTTCGCGTCCCTTGTCGCGCGTCCGAACATTTGAAGGGCCGTTGACATGCCGCAACCGCCGCAGTTCGTGTTGCCGGGCCTCAGAAGATGCTCGGAGCGTCCGTCGTCGCCCTGTGAAACCCTTTGAACGTCATGTCCGGTCATTCGCCCACTCCTATGAAAAGGGGATCACCTGCCGATTCCCGATTGCAAAGGTCGGCAACCATCTCTTCGACATGATGAGGACGGACGTCTCCGCCGCCTATGCCTGCGATATAGTTCCGCACGATGGTCCCAGGCCCCGCAAGCCCGCGTGATTCGCTCCAGAGAACTCCGCCGATTCCCAGACTCACGTTACGGTCGATTACGGCGATGCGGGAAGCAGTGCGGAACGCCTCCTTGAGCTGTTTTTCGGGGAACGGCCTGAACATCGTCACTCTGACGGACCCTATGCGCGATCCCCTAGACCGAGCCCTATCCACCACCCGGTCGATCGTCTCGACGATGGTGCCCATGGATACCAAAAGGGTGTCCGCGTCCTCGGTTCGGTAGGAAACCACCGGGTCCGGGGGCCGACGGCCGAAAATCGCTTGAAATTCATCTTGTGCTTCACCGTACACTTCCCACACACGGTCCATGGCTTCATGATGCTGCCGGCGATGGACCTCCGTCATGCGGGGTGTGTCAAATCCACCAAGGGTTCTGGGCGATTCCGCCAACCTATGCGGTAGATTCAGAGCGGGCAGGAATCGGTTCACCGTCTCCTGGTCGGCAATCACGGTGGGCATCATGGTATGGGTTAGGATGAATCCCTCCTGACACACCATCGCGGGGAGAAGCACGCGATGGTCTTCCGCCACCCGGAAAGCCGTCAGGATCATGTCGAACACTTCCTGGTTGTTCCCGCAGTAGAATTGCATCCAGCCCGTGTCGCGCAGCATCAAGGAATCACCGTGGTCCGTCCAGATGTTCCAGGGCGGGCCCACGGCACGATTGCCCACCGCCATGACTATGGGTAGGCGCAACAAGGCTGCAACGGCAACGTTTTCAGCCATGTATATCAGACCATTGCCGCCGGTGGTCGTGAAAGCCCTGGCCCCGGACGCGGAAGCCCCGATACAAACCCCCATGGCGCTGTGCTCGCTTTCCACCAGGACCACGTGCCCTTTGGGAATATCCCTTTGACACAAGAACTCCATACATTCCGTGGAAGGCGTAATTGGATATACGCCGCTGCAGAATCCACGGCCCGAAGCGTTTGCGCCCCCGGCCAGGACCGCTGCCAGAGCGGCGCAGTGATTGCCGCTGATCATCGAGGTATTTATCAAGGCCGGCTCCTGTAACCTTGAGCGGTCATTTTCACGGCACGGCGAGGGCACTCATAAGCACAGATGCCGCACCCCTTGCAGTAGTCTCCGTCGAAGGCGTACCCGTCCCGTAGGCGAACGATGATCCCTTCCGGACAGTACATGAGACACGTGTCGCATCCGGTGCAACGGCCGCATGAAAAACAGCGCTCCGCTTCGCCGGCGTCGGGAAGCCCCGAATTGAGTTCTCGAAAATCGGCTGTTCCGGACGCAAAATTCACATGCCGGTCCCTCTGAGGGGCCACATTTGGAAAGCGATCGAATCGGATTCCTTCGGGCGTCACTATTTCGGGAGCTTGCGCGTAGTCGTCGGCAGGCTTGTCTCCCAGTCCGAACCGGTCGAGTATACGGCACGCGACGCGTTTCCCATCACCAACCGCGTGAGCCACCGTGCCGGCCCCCGTGGCTACATCACCGGCGGTCCAAACGTTGAGCGGCCGGTCGTCAATGTGAGCCCGTGCTTCCTTTATGATCCATTCGGGTGGAAAAACCGACAGGTCCGAGTACTGTCCCAGCGCAGTCAGTACGCAGTCGCAACGTAAGGCGCTCACACGGTCCGTGGCAATGGGCCGCCTTCGACCGCTTTCGTCCGGCGGACCGGGTTCCACTTCGGCAATCTCGATTCCGGTGACTCGTTGGTGACCCGCAAATCCCACGGGCTGTCGATGAAAGATAAGTTCCACGCCCTCGGCAACGGCTTCCTCGATCTCTTCTTTGATCGCCGGCATCTCCTCCCGTCCCCGGCGGTATACCAGCGTGGTTTTTTCGGCCCCGCAGCGTATGGCCGTCCGGGCACAGTCCAACGCGGTATTGCCTCCGCCCAGCACTACGACATGACCCTGAAGATCCGGCTTGTCTTCCATCTTTACCCGGCGGAGAAACTCAAGACCGGGCCCCACACCGGGGAGATCGACGCCGGGGAGTGGAACGGACCTCGACGGGACCTGACCGACGGCAACGACTACGGCATCGTACGACTCCGCCAATTCCCTCAATCTTTTTGCATCGACCGTTTCCCCGCATCGTATCTCCACCCCCAGTCCGACTATGCGGCCCATATCCCGGGCCAAGGCATTCTCCGGGAGCCGATAGGACGGGATGGCGTACCGCAGGAGTCCGCCGGGCTCAGCCTCACTCTCAAAGATGATAACGTCATTCCCGGCCTGTGCGAGAAAGAAAGCCGCGCTCAATCCCGCGGGGCCTCCTCCCGCCACCGCTATCCTGAGCTGGTTCGGGTGCTTGACCGCCTTCGGCATGACTGCCGCGGCATGGTCACCCACCCAACGTTCCAACGCCCTGATGTTTACCTCGCCATCGTAAGCGCCGCGGTTGCAGGACGCCATGCACGGAGCGGGACAGACCCTGCCGCAAACCGACGGCAGTGGTTGAGTCCGGGCCAGGGCGTGTGCGGCATCGTCCAAACGGCCTTGTTGCAAGGCCTGAATGAAAGCGGGAATGTCGTTGCCGGCCGGACAGGCCATGTTGCAGGGGGCCTGTGAATTCACGTACACGGGTGATTGAGTGCGCCACGAACCCGTCTTCAAAGGTGTCGGAATGTCCCAAGTAAGGTCCGGTATCGCGATGACATCCGCCGAAGGTTTGGGAGAGGCCGCCGGCACCGAGGGTAGATCCGTCGCATCACATCGGGCTTCTCGCACAAGGACCGACTAGTACGCTTCCTTGGCGGCAGGAAGGTCGGTCTGCAAGCCCTGCCGGAGGTAGGTCGCTTCGATTGCTTCCAGGGGCAGTTGGAGAAGCCGAGCGTACGCACCGACCATGGCGGTATTGACTATCACAACAGCACTGGAGCCGATTCCGTGTCTTCGGGCTATCTCCGTGGCGTTTACGGCGGCGAACCGAAAGTGCTCGTACATTCCGTCGAACGCTGAGATTCCCTCATGCGTGTTCAACAAGACCGTAGACCAGGGGGCCGCACCGTCCAGCACCCCCTCACCGAACAAAGAGGAGTCCAAAATGAGCAGGTGACCGGGAGCATAGACCTTGTTCCGGTTTCTAACGGGGTTGCGGTCCACCCGCGTGTACGCCCTAACCGGAGCGCCCGCGCGTTCCATACCATAGTCTCCGAAAGTCTGGGTAAACAGCCCCAGGTCGGAATAGAGCAGCGCGCAGAGCTTCGCGCACGTCACGCCGCCTTGGCCTCCGCGGCCGTGAACGCGGATTTCGAGGGGAAGATCAATTTGCGGAATCAAGTCTTGACCTTTCATAAGTTGGGACTCCGATACCATCTGCGCCTTCACTGCTTATCCGGCCGTGAGGCTACACTTCCGGGGCTCCCATCCGGTCCAACCATTCCAGGAGTTGGGAACGCTCGGTAAAATCAATGAGATCCTCGCTCAGCATTTCCAGCTTCTCCAGGGGCAATTGTCGGATTCGGTCTTCGGTCCTCTTGTCAAGGCCCCGGAACTTACGCTGGAGTTGGCGAACGGTCAATGCCGCCGTGGCCTGGCGCCGGCCGGTTTCGATTCCCTCGATCATTCCTTGCTGCAATCCCTCAAGCTTGCCTTCTTCCCTCAATTGCTCCACAAAGCCGCCCATGACGGCATCTCCTTTCTCCGGAAACGCTGCTCCGACAGCTTTTCGGAAGTCGTCCATCGTCAGATTCTTCGTTGTTGCGCTCAGGTACACTAAAACGGTTCTGAGGAAATCCAAGGCGGTTTGCTCGGCCATGGACCGGAACAACGAGAAAATGTCCGGCAGCATCTCCGGCAGTCGCTTGTTGAAAACGTTCTTCATCAACTTCAAAGCAATGGCGAGCCAGGCCCCGCCTTTTATTTCTTGGTCCGATCTTTGAAGAAACGATCATGGGGATTGGCAATATCGGCCATGATTACCGCCGCCTTGGTCTTGGTCAAGTCATTATAAACCAACTCGCTCGGTAAACGAAGGGGCCGGTATGGGCACCGGCCCGGCCGTCCGCTCTCCGGACCCCGCGGATATGAACGGATTTGAACGCGGCTTCGTCCGGAGAATTCAAAGAACGGGCTTGGCATTGAGCGGTGAATTTAGTATCAAACAGAGTTGGTTGAAACATGTTAGGCAAACTGTAAGGAAGAAAAGATGCCAAGGCGAGCGGACATCAAGAAGGTTATGATTATCGGCTCAGGCCCCATCGTCATAGGCCAGGCCTGCGAGTTCGATTATTCGGGAACTCAAGCCTGCAAGGCCCTTCGATCTCTGGGTTACGAGATAGTCCTGGTAAATTCCAATCCGGCAACCATCATGACGGACCCCGGGATGGCCGATGTCACATATGTCGAGCCCCTAAACCTGAATACGATAGCCAAGATCATCGAGAAGGAAAGGCCCGACGCCCTGTTGCCAAACTTGGGAGGGCAATCGGGCCTTAATCTATCTTCACAGTTGCACAGGGCGGGCGTGCTGGAGAAATACGGCGTCAAAATCATAGGCGTGGAGGCGGATTCGATAGAAAAGGGAGAGGACCGGATCGCGTTCAAGGAAACCATGAACCGGCTCGGTATAGAGATGCCGCGGAGCAGCCCGGCGTTCACCGTGGAGGAAGCGGAGAAAATAGCGGCCGAGCTTGGCTATCCCGTGGTGATCCGCCCGGCCTACACTCTCGGCGGCACGGGAGGGGGTCATGTTTACAATGTTGAAGAACTCCGAGTGGTGGCTTCCCGTGGTATATCGGCAAGCCTGGTGGGACAGATCCTGGTGGAAGAGTCGGTCCTCGGATGGGAAGAGCTGGAACTTGAGGTCGTTCGCGATGCCAAAAACCAACTGATTACGGTTTGTTTTATCGAAAATGTCGACGCGATGGGAGTGCATACGGGCGATTCATACTGCACCGCTCCCATGCTGACGATCGCGCCGGAGCTTCAACGAAAGCTACAGAAATATTCATACGACATAGTTGAGGCCATACAGGTCATAGGTGGGACCAACGTTCAGTTTGCACATGATCCCGCCACAGGAAAAGTGGTGGTCATCGAGATCAATCCTCGAACCTCCCGATCCTCGGCCCTGGCATCCAAAGCCACCGGATTCCCCATAGCCCTGATTTCGGCCATGCTGGCGGGGGGCCTGACCTTGGATGAAATACCGTACTGGCGCGACGGGACCTTGGACAAGTACACTCCTTCGGGCGATTACGTGGTGGTGAAGTTTTGCCGTTGGGCTTTCGAGAAGTTCCAGGGCGTGGAAGACCGGCTTGGTACGCAGATGCGGGCCGTGGGGGAGGTCATGAGCATCGGCAAGACGTACAAGGAGGCGTTTCAGAAATCCATAAGGTCCCTGGAAATCGGCAGATACGGCCTGGGGTTCGCCAAGGACCATCACGAGAAGCCCCTGGACGCGTTATTGGATCTCCTGGCCGAGCCCACCAGCGAACGGCAATTCATCATGTACGAGGCCTTACGCAAGGGAGCGGACATTGATGCGCTTTACGCCAAGACCTACATTAAGCCCTGGTTCATTGCACAAATGAAAGAGCTGGTAGACTTGGAAGAACAACTAATAAGATACAAGGGCCGTGAGATTCCCGATGCACTGCTGGAACAAGCCAAGAAAGACGGGTTCGCGGACAAATACCTCGCCAAGATTCTCGATATCGGTGAGGAAAGGATCAGGGGTAAGCGCGAATCCCTTGCAATAGTGGAAGGATGGGAACCGGTCCCGGTAAGCGGAGTGGAGAATCAGGCCTATTACTTCTCCACCTACAACGCTCCCGATAAGGTTTCGTCCAGCTCCCGTCGCAAGATAATGGTGCTTGGGGGAGGGCCCAACCGCATCGGTCAAGGCATTGAGTTCGATTACTGCTGTGTTCACGCAGCCTTTGCGATCCGTGACGAGGGGTACGAGTCGATAATGGTGAACTGTAATCCCGAAACGGTTTCAACGGATTACGACACATCCGACAAGCTGTACTTCGAACCCCTTACCGTTGAAGACATATTAAGCATTTACAACAAAGAGAAGCCGGAGGGCGTAATAGTCCAATTCGGCGGCCAAACGCCCCTCAATGTTGCCGGCGAGCTTGCCGCCGCCGGAGTCAAAATCCTCGGCACTTCACCTGACGTTATCGATCTCGCTGAGGACAGGGACCGCTTCCGCCTGACCATGAGGAAGATCGGCATACCGCAGCCCGACTCCGGGATGGCAGGCAATCTTCAGGAAGCTCTGGAAGTGGCGAAAGAGATCGGCTATCCCCTGATGGTCAGACCCTCGTACGTGCTCGGGGGCCGGGCCATGGAAGTGATACACGATGAGGACATGCTGCGGCACTATGTCTCCGCGGCCGTTCAGATCAGTCCCGAAAGGCCGATACTGATAGACAGGTTCCTACAGAGCGCGATAGAAGCGGAGGCGGACGCTATCTCGGACGGCACCGACGCGTTCGTACCCGCGGTCATGGAGCATATCGAATTTGCCGGCATTCACTCAGGGGACTCGGCCTGCGTCATACCTCCCATAAGCATCCCGCCGAAGCATATCGACACAATATATCGCTATACCCGTAAGATCGCAGTTGAACTGGGCGTGGTGGGACTCATGAACATACAGTACGCCATAGCAAATGATACGGTGTACGTGCTTGAGGCCAACCCCCGGGCCTCACGTACCGTTCCTCTCGTGTCCAAGGTATGCCGGATACCCATGGCTCGCATGGCCACTCAGATAATGCTGGGTCGCAAACTGTCGGACTTTGACGTGTTACCTAAGAATATTCCCCACTTCGGTATAAAGGAGGCCGTGTTTCCGTTCAACATGTTCCCCGAGGTTGACCCTGTCTTAGGACCGGAAATGCGTTCCACCGGTGAAGTCCTCGGCATGGCCGGCTCATTCGGGCAGGCTTTCTACAAGGCCCAGGAAGCGACCCAAATGCCGCTGCCCTCCGAAGGCGCGGTCCTTATTTCGGTGAGCCCCAACGAAAGACACGCCGTACTTGATGTGGCAACACGATTCGTCGAGTTGGGGTTCAAGATCAAAGCAACCGAAGGTACGCATCGGTATCTTTCATCCCACGGCATAGATTCCGACGCGGTCCGAAAGCTTCACGAGGGAAGGCCCAACATCATTGACCATATCAAGAACAAGGAAATCAACCTCGTCATCAACACTCCCAACGGAAAGCTCGGTAAGGATGACGACTCATACATACGTAAGGCCGCAATAAGCTACAAGGTTCCGTACATCACGACACTTTCCGCGGCGTTGGCTGCGGCCAGGGGAATCAGGGCATTTCTTAAGCGGCCGGTTGAGGTGAAGTCCTTGCAGAGCTATCACGCGGACATCAAGTGATGCAAAGCAGAACTTGAGCAAGCGAGACGGCCGGGGAAGGGGCTTCTCAGTAGGAAAATCCGCAGCCTCGGCCGATTTCAATTTCTCTAAGCGGCTCCGGTTTTAGGGCGCGGCAACGGATACTTCACAAAGCAACTGATCAGCAGGCCCAACAGGGGCAGCAGTATGATGGACTTCAACGCGGTGGGGACTCCGAAGTTGTCGGCGATCACGCCCAATAGGGTTACGCCGATGCCTCCCGTTCCGATGGCAAAACCGGCCATGAGGCCCGAAGCGACGCCGTGGCTTTCCGGCATAAGGTCCTGAGCCATCACCATGGTGACGGTGAAGGTGGAAATCAATGTCGCGCCGACGACGCCGAGGGCAACGAACAACATGATGCCGTGAGTCAGGAAGATCAGGGGAAACAAGGCGGTTGTAATTGCCAAAGAGACGATTAGATACCGCTTGTGGCCCCAACTATCCGCGAAACGGGACCCGGCAAGCGTTCCGACCACGCCGCCCGCCAGAAACGTGGATACCAGGGTTCCCGCGTAGAGCGGGTCTCCTTTCTCGTAGTCGATGTAGTAGAAGGGAATGAAGGCCATGATGCCGAAATGGGTCCAGGAGCGCATGACAACCGCGGCGACTATCAAGGCCAGCGATGTATAGGCCGCTCGGGAGACTCGGGCCTTCGATCCGCCCTGAGAAACGGCCGTGGGGTGCACCTGGCCCAAGGTTCTCCATGACAGAGCCAGTAGAACCAGAAACGTCAGTGAGAACAACATGATGAGAGGAAAGTAACCGAGCCCGAAGTGAGCGATTATGAAAGTGGCGACCATGGGCCCCAATGCCAATCCGACATTACCGCCCACGGTGAAAACGGCCAGTCCCGTGGCCATCTTGTCCCCTGTGAAGAACCGGGCCGTCTTGAAACCCTCGGGATGGTACGACGCGATGCCGAATCCGCTGATGATCACCAACAGAAGCACAAGCTCATAGTTTGGGGCCATGGCCAGGAGAGAAATCCCCAAGCCCGCGCACAAGCACCCGAGAGGAAGAAGGAAGGCCTTTTCCTTCCGGTCGGACATGTGGCCGAAAAGTGGTTGGATCACCGAAGAAGCCACGTTGGAGGCCAGCATCAGGGCACCGGCCATAGCGTAAGACAGCGCCAGTTTCTCTTTCAAGAAAGGTAGAACGGCCGGCAAAGCGCTCTGGCAAACGTCCGTGGCCATATGACCAAAAGATAGGACTAATAGGATTTTGAGGTTGAAGGTATTTCGGTTCAAAGACTCGGCACTCATCCAAGACTCCGGGGCTTCATCCGGGAATTAGGGGACACTTGGTCGTTTCGGTTGGACTTTTCCCGGGTGAAAGCCGCTACAGCCGCCGGATCGGTTTGATAGCGCAATCTTCCTCGGTTGAAAACCCTTTCGGCGGGAAGCTTCGTCCCTCTCGCTGGCTTCCATTATCCGACAACTTGTATTTGATCGTCAAAGGTGGTCAGCTTTTCCAACCCCGATGATGTCACGACGAAGGTATTCTCGATTCCGGCCAGGCCCTCGCCGGGGAATATGAACTTGGGCTCGACGGCGATGACCATCCCC
>JAZDOF010000579.1:0-10210 GCA_043799015.1 Pseudomonadota bacterium
CGCTGATCCTGGTGAGGATTTCCCATAGGCTCAGAACCACAATAAACAGGAATGACTGAAGGAATAGGTTCTTGAGCTTCAGGGCGATCATGGACGTCTCCCTCAAGAATCCGAAAATGCTTACCGATACTCCGGGATTGAGCCCACTTGTCGGCGGCGCCCATTATACCCAACAATCGCAGTACGTGAAACACTGCATAAGACCATTCCAACCCTAAGAAGCGCTTTTTTCGGAGCCCGGCATCTTGGGCGCCGCTGGAAGTTTAAGAAGTAACCGCTTGCACGGTCATCAATTTTTCTCTTGACGCAATATTAACTAACTGATACTGGCTGTTGCGCTTGATGTCGCCATGAAAATTAATGAGTAAATATATATCATTAATTTAATTGAATATATATTGTATAAGTACAAAAAAGGCGAGGTGAGGGTACATATGAAGAAAACGATTGCCGCGCTTTGCGCCCTGGTCATCGGGATCACCGCCGGTTCCGCGATCGGGGATGATCACGACGGGATGGTTTACCAGGCCGTGGTGGACAGGTCAACGCGGGACAAAGGGCTCAACGACTACGTCATGTTGACCAAGGAGGCCATTCAACGGGCGTGGAAGACCCCGCTCGACCTTCAGGATTCTTCCGCGGTAAAGGGTAAGATCCGAATCAATTACACCATAGCCCGAGACGGCGCGTTGGATTCGATCCATCTCATCAAGAGTTCCGGCAATTCCGAAATGGACCGGAGTCTCATCCAGGCCATTCGCGATGCCGAGCCCTTTCCGGCATTTCCGGACGATATTAGGGCGGCTCAGGTGATGGTCCGGGCCAACTTCATCGTAGCCGATCTGCCCTCGGCACCGGTAACCGTCGTCAGTCAGCCCGCGGCCCCATGGAATGAACAAAACCCGGCCCAAGTGCAGAAAAAGGAAAGACCGCTCACATGGGGTCGTCAAGCGGCAGGCAGTGGGGGCGAGGCGAAGACCGGCGAACAGGAGGCCGAACCCGTAACGGCTGCTCCTCCCGTAGAAAGGAAGTATCAGTGGGGAAGGTGAAACGAGTGCTCGGACCGATGCAGGAAATCGCGCGCACTACAAACCCTGTTTCCCACACTGAGGCCCGAGGGTAGCTCAACGCGTTCCCTCGGCGAACATGAGCGGGACCGTGAAGGCACGGTCCCGTTTTTCTCGTTCTTTGTCGGAACCTACCGGCCCTCGTGTGACGTCTATGCGGGCTGAACGTGCGGAATTGCATAATCAAAACATATTACAGGCAATAAGTATTGACATCAAAGCCAGTTATGGTAGAAAGCTCACACCATGCATCAGGAGGATCACATGAAATTTCGGTCAACCTTCCCAATCATTGCCGTTTTTCTCGCGACGGTCTTCTTGACCGTCCCATTCTCGGCATGTGCTCAGCAGCAGCCTGTTCAGCTTCATCCCGGCAAGGTGGTCGCCGGCGTAAACGCTCAGTCGGTACCCCAGCCGCCCAGCGCCGTAGCGATTGAACAGGAGAAGCTGTCCCAAATGGAGCAGCAGCTTGCCCAGGCACAGCGGCAAATCGAAATGGAAAAGAAGCAGGCAGCCCTCCAGAATGAGCAGAAGATGCTCGAATTGGAGCAAAAGATGCTCGACCAGAACCAGCGCTTCCAAAAAAGCATGATCGATCAGAAGCTGAAGATCGTGACTCAGCAGCAACAGCAGTTGAAGGTTGACGGTCAGCCCAAGTAACGGCTTCGGGGCATGACCCGAATGCAATGCCGCAAAGAATCCTCGTGGGAGTGGGGGACCCCGTCCGGCGCCACTCCCACGACGCACTCCGGTATCTCGCATATATCCCGCCATCACAGCGTAAACACTACCCTTGCAGGGCATAACCGTTCAACGGGACGGCTCTTCGAATCCGGAAAATAGAACCACAAAGTCACCAAGACACGAAGAAGAGGTTGAAATGATCCACAAAAGCCTGTTGGTTCACAAGGCATGTACACCCGTGAATCAAAGTGCCGGCTTGGGTCGGAGGTACCTGAAGATTACTAGCCTTTGATTCCTTTGTGCTTTCGTGACTTCGTGGTTCATTCTTCATCCGTCGTGGTGAACGATTACTGCAGGGCAGGCTTGCCGGCCCCGTCCCATCCCTAACCTCACGGGAAAATAACTTTCCGCAACGCCCACAATATGGCATACCCTTGTTCCTACCCTAAAGAGACTTTTGAATCCTGAACGTGCCGTCGTGATCGACGCGTACCCGGGCGGAACAAAGCTGATCAGCGATTCACGGCGCCATTATCGACTCGTCGAAGGGCCCGCCGAGTACGGCCGGGAACCGGCGAAGCAGCCGGCGGGGACCGAATAGCCGGACCGGAGACCCGGTTAGTACGACACGGAGCGCGACGAGTCCGGATCATTACGTAGGGATGGGAGGATATGCTATGGAACCCAATGAGGTTACGGAGCAGCTTGCTTTGGATAAGGCGAGCGAGGGATGGTTGAACTACCTTGCGGTGACGACCATCATTCTAGCGGTGTTCGCAACCCTGGCCGGGTTCAAAGAGGGAAACAACTCGGTCGACTCGGTGCTCAACCAAACGCAAGCGGCCAATCAGTGGTCGTACTATCAGGCGAAAAGCATAAAGAGCTACTTGTACGAAATGCAAAAAGACAAACTGGAGATGGAGCTCAAGGCGCGCAAGAAGGAAATATCGCCTGAGCTGATCGCCGAGTACGAAGGCAAGATCTCGACCTATGGAAAGGATATCGAACGCTACTCCAAAGAGCGGAAGGACATCATGGTCGAGGCCAAGAAATATGAGAACCTCAGGGACGATGTACAACGCCGGGCTCAGGCGTTCGGCATATCCATGGTTTTCCTTCAGATGGGCATACTGCTGTCTTCCATCGCGGCCCTTATGAAAAAGAAGCCTCTCTGGTACGCCGGACTGGTGATTGGGGTCGTGGGCAGTGCCTGCTTCGTTGACGGGTTTGTACTAATTATGAACTAGTGCCGGCCCTGGGGAGGGGCGACCGCTCCGATATGAATTTTAGCGAGTGAAAGGTCCGGGTGTTGACCCATGTCTTAAGCCCGATATATAATCGCGGGTTTGGGTCACGAACCCGGATCTCTCGGATCAGGTCTCCCCATGGTCAAACTCATAAAGGGCTTTCACGACATCTTGCCGGACCAAACACCTAAATGGTCATTTATAACCTCCACGGCACGGACCACGCTGGAACGTTTCGGTTTCCGGGAGATAATTCCGCCGGTTATGGAACGCACGGAGCTTTTTCAGCGCGGTATCGGCGAGGTCACCGACATAGTTGAAAAGGAAATGTACACCTTTGAGGATCGCAACGGCGATTCTCTGAGCCTTCGTCCGGAAGCTACCGCGGGAATTCTTCGGGCGGTTGCCGAACATGCCTTGCTTCGCAAGGAACCGGTGCTCAAACTATTTTCCATAGGGCCCATGTTCCGGCGAGAAAGGCCTTCCAAGGGGCGTTTTCGTCAGTTTTTCCAGATCAACGCCGAGGTGTTGGGGGAAGACTCACCCTTGACGGACGCGGAAACCATCGCGGCGGCCCACGCAATCATGACCAATATCGGCGCGCAAGGGTTGATCATGGAGATCAACAGCGTCGGGTGCTCCGTGTGTAGGCCCGAATATCGCCGGGTCCTTCAGGATTTTCTCAGAGACCGGCTTGAAGAGCTGTGCCCGGATTGCCGACGAAGGTATCACCGGAACCCGCTACGTATCCTTGATTGCAAGGTCCCGGAATGTGAGGCCATAGCCCGCGAATGCCCCGTGATAACGGAAAGCCTCGACGGACCGTGTATAGAGCATTTTGACGCGGTACGCGACGCACTGGACATGATCGGAATACCGTATCGAGTGGAATCCGGCATGGTTCGAGGACTTGATTACTACACGCGCACCGCGTTTGAGATCGTTCACGATGAATTAGGCAGGACCAAGGCGGTAGGAGGCGGAGGTCGTTACGACAACCTGCTGAAGGACCTGGGCGGTCCGGAAGCGGGCGGCATCGGGTTCGCCATGGGAGTGGAACGTCTTGCGATGGGCCTTTCAGACGATGATCCCAGGTTTCGCGGGACCTTGGACGCTTATGTGGCGGCTGTGGGCGATGACGCGCTGGGCCCGGCCTTCAAGTTGACGGCTTCTCTGAGACGTGAAGGATATTCGGTGGAGGCGAGGTACAATACGCGTAGTCTCAAGTCTCACATGAAAACTGCGGATAAGCTCGGCGCGAGACGGGTGATCATGATAGGCAACGAGGAGCTGGCACGCGGGGAAGTAACAATCCGCGACATGAGGACCAAAGACCAGAAGGCAATACCCGTGGAAGCGGCGTCGGACTACTTGCGAGGAGTGGAACCTTGAAACTGGATTCACTGGACGGATGGGAACGAACACATATTTCCGAAGACCTCACTGCCGGCGATGTGGGGAAATCAGTAGTAATAATGGGATGGGTGCTCAGGCGCCGAGATCACGGAGGCGTAATCTTCGTAGATCTTAGGGACCGCGGAGGATTGGTCCAGCTCGTCTTCAACCCTGAATACGCCCCCGAAGTGCATGCACAAGCGCACGCCTTGAGGTCCGAGTGGGTGTTGGCCGCTCGCGGGGTGGTCAGGCTCCGCCCCGATGA
This sequence comes from Pseudomonadota bacterium, assembly GCA_043799015.1. Classification (GTDB taxonomy): domain Bacteria; phylum Desulfobacterota; class Desulfomonilia; order Desulfomonilales; family Desulfomonilaceae; genus JAZDOF01. Next base: position 4,659 of record JAZDOF010000579.1, read on the forward strand.
GTCCATCAATCCGGATCTTCACACAGGGACCATCGAGGTCTTTGTGGATGAGCTCAAGGTCCTTAATACTTCAGAAGCTCCGCCGTTTCCGTTGGATGAAGATGAGCCCCCCACGGACGCGGTAAGATACCGGTATAGGTACTTGGATTTACGCCGCGAAGAGGGTTCCCGTAAGTGCCTCCTTGCACGGCATCGGATCAGCGGCACGGTTAGGCGGTTCCTCAACGACGAGGGCTTCGTGGACGTCGAAACCCCGTTCCTGACCACCAGCACGCCTGAAGGCGCACGGGACTACCTGGTACCGAGCCGTATCCAGCCGGGGCGGTTCTACGCCCTGCCGCAGTCCCCTCAGATTTTCAAGCAGCTTCTCATGATGGCCGGTTTCGAGCGCTATTACCAAATAGTGCGTTGTTTCCGAGATGAAGACCTTCGCGCGGACCGTCAACCCGAATTCACTCAAATAGACATCGAGACCTCATTCATAGAGGAAGCACGGCTGGCAAATATTATAGAGCGGATGATGGCCGCGGTCTTCAAGGAAATACACGGCATCGACCTCACGTTGCCGTTTCTTCAAATGACCTACGCCGAGGTCATGGGCAAGTACGGTCTGGACAAACCCGACATTAGATTTGGGCTTGAACTAACTGAAATTACGGATATCGTCTCCGCCACGGGGTTCGCGGTATTTCGAAATGCGGTCAACGACGGGGGCATCGTCAAAGCATTGAGAATCGAAAACGGCGAGCGGCTTTCCCGCAAGGATTTGGACGAGTTGAGAGACTTTGCCGCGGTATATGGGGGCAAGGGTGTCGCGTACGCCCGAATAAAGGACGGGATGGAGTGGCAGTCTCCCATCGCAAAATTCCTCTCCCCGGAAGAACGCGCGGGTATCAACGGCCGCGTCGGCGCTGCGACGGGCGACGTGGTACTCTTTGCCGCCGACGCGTCCCGCATCGTGAACGATGTGCTTGGAAACCTGAGAAACAGCTTGGCCAAGAAACTCGGCGAGATCCCGGAGCATGATTACAAATTCCTGTGGGTCACGGATTTCCCCATGTTCGAGTTCAACGATGAGGAAGGTCGGTACGACTCCATGCACCATCCTTTTACTTCGCCTAGGATGGAGGATTTGGACCTTATCGAATCCGATCCCGCATCGGTCCGCGCAAGGGCTTACGACCTGGTACTCAATGGATCCGAAATAGGCGGCGGCAGTATCCGTATCCACAGGAGCGACGTACAAAAGAAGGTTTTCTCAGCTCTCAAGATTTCCGATGAGGACGCAGAAGAGAAGTTCGGTTTCCTGCTGGAGGCCTTACGCTTCGGCGCGCCGCCTCATGGGGGAATTGCACTGGGCTTGGACCGCCTCACGGCCATACTGACGGGGTCTCAATCCATCCGAGACGTGATAGCCTTTCCCAAAACCCAGAAGGCCGTGTGCCCTCTTACCGGGGCCCCTACATCCGTAACCCCGGAGCAGTTGAAGGAGCTTGGCTTACGGATAGCCAAGAAATAGAACACCGAGAGGGGCCGGCAAGGAGGACCGCCATGGCGAAATACGATCCGAAAAAAGGCGTAATGTATCATGAATTCAACAAGTTTCACAAGGAGCGGAACCTCCGGGAAGTGGAGACTCCCAACCTCCTGAGAAACATCTTCCCATATACGGAAGTCCCCAAGGTGGACTTTGACTTCGCAATTCTACCCATAAACCCGGCCCGAACCTTTCTTATAACCGACACCACCTTCCGCGACGGGCAACAGGCCAGACCCCCGTTTACGGTGGAACAGATATGCCGCTTGTTCGATTTCCTTCACAGGCTGTCCGGGCCTCTAGGGATCATTCGTCAGTCCGAATTTTTTCTTTATACGAAGAAAGACCGAGAAGCGGTGGATAAGTGTAAGGAGAAAGGCTACCAGTACCCCCAGATCACCGGATGGATAAGGGCCGACAAGAGGGACCTCCCCTTGGTGCGGGCCGCGGGGTTGCCCGAAACGGGCATACTGACTTCCGTATCGGACTATCACATTTTTCTCAAAATGGGCTTGGACAGGAAAAAGGCCCTCTTGAACTACATAGACATGGTGAGGGCCACGCTCGAAAAGGGCATCACGCCGAGATGCCACTTCGAAGACGTTACACGAGCCGACGTGTACGGCTTTTGCGTCCCTTTGGCACAGCAGCTTATGGACCTCAGGGAACAATCCGGCGTGGATATCAAGATCCGCCTCTGCGACACCATGGGGTTCGGGGTTACCTATCCCGGCGCCGCCCTCCCCAGAAGCGTGCCGAAGCTCATCCGCGCCATGATCGACGATGCCAACGTGCCGGAGGATCTTCTCGAGTGGCACGGGCACAATGATTTCCACAAGGGCCTCATAAATGCCGTACACGCGTGGCTTTACGGATGCTCGGGAGTGAACGGCACCTTGCTGGGATTGGGCGAACGAACCGGCAATACGCCGATAGAAGCCCTTATGATTGAATACATGTCGCTCCGGGGGCAGACGGACGGAATGGACACTCTTGCCCTAAAGGAACTTGCCGAGTACTTCGAGCTTGAGCTCGGACACCACATTCCGGAAAACTACCCGCTCCTGGGCAAGAGTTCCAATTCCACGAGCGCCGGAGTGCATGCGGACGGCGTGCTGAAGAATGAAGAGATCTATAATGTGTTCGACACCACCAAGATCCTCGGGCGCCCGCCTCTGGTCAACGTCACCGACAAATCGGGGATGGCCGGCGTTGCCCACTGGATCAACGCCCATTCCGACGTGCCGAAAGAAGAAAAGATCGACAAACACCACCCTGCGGTATCTCGAATTTACGAAGCCGTTATGAAGCAGTACGAAAGCGGCCGCGTTACGGCGGTCTCGGATCGCGAAATGTCGGCCCTGGTCAAACGACACATGCCGGAGCTTTTCATATCGGATTGGGACAGAATGAAGCTCATTGCGCGGGAGATGGCCTACAATATCGTCGAGAAGTTCGTACAGACCAAGGCAATGACCTCCGGCCAACACAACTGCATGGAACAGCCCATGGCCGAACTGCTTCAGAATTATCCTTTTATACAGTATTGCTACGTAGTGGACACGCAGGGCAAGCTCCTCATCGACCTTGTGGCGAACATAACCGAAAAGGCCAAGTATGCGGGTATCAAGCCCGAGGAGGATTTTTCCGACCGTCATTGGTTCATCGGCCCCAGCAAGGACGGAAAGGTCCATGTGGTGGGACCGTACACCTCAAGGATCACCGGCGCGTTGTGCATTACGGTCTCTGCCCCCGTGCGCGACGATAACGACAAGATGGTCGGGATATTCGGCGCGGACATACGACTTGAGGAACTGGTTAAGGTGGAAAACGAGCTGATGGAAGAAGCCGGACTGGAATTCACCGAAGGGGATCTGCGGAAACTGGTGAAGAAATACCAACAGTCATAGGCGCGGCCGTTCGCCCGGTCCGGACCCGCCGTAGTCGCCTTGTCTGCGACGGGTCTACCGGCGCCCCGGGCTCATGTGCCGGCCTGTAGCATCAGGATGGCGGCCGACAAACCAAACAAGGCATTAGCGGCCCAAGCCGCCAGGAACGGCGGCACGAACCCCCCATGGCCCAAAGCTATAAACATGGTGTGTACGATCCAGTAAGAAAACGCAATGGCCACGGATACCGCCAATCCCAAGGCAAAGCCGCCGCGGCGGGGATCGGCCTTCACGGCGAAAGGCACGCTTAGAGCCGCCATAATTAAACATACGAACGGAAACGCGGTCTTGTCGTGCCAGTCGACCAGGTAACGGGTCGGGTGTTGACCTTCCTCCTCTATTTTGTCGATATAATCGGATAACTGAAACAGATTCATCTCCTTTGCCGGCCGTTCTACCCGGTCGAATTCTTGGGGAGACTTGTTCAGGCGGCCTTTCATGGAAGGGAGGGTTTCCACCGTGAACCGGCCGTTCGGCATGCGTACCGTCCGATTCACGCCGTAAAAGACCCAGTGGTCGGCCCACCACCGGGCTTTTTCCGCGTAAATCCGTTCCTGGAAGCGATAGTCTTCGTCCCATGCGACAATGGTAATCCTCTCCAGGACCGACTCCAGCTTAACAAATTTTCCAATGTGAGTTATGGACGTCGGGGAACGGACCCATATACGGTCATGTCTGAAAAACGTGTTCTCCGGCTTCTTTATTATTTCCTTGTCTTGAATTTCCTCACTGTAACGGTTGGACCAGGGAATAACGGTCTCATTGGCCGCAAGCATCAATAGGCTTGCCGTCAGGCCTATCGTCAGCACGGGCCTCGCTATGGCAAGTGCGTCGATACCGTTGGCCTGCATGGCAATGATCTCGGAATTGCGCGCCATCATGAAAAGGGACAGCATGCCTCCCAAGAGTATGCCTAGAGGCATGACGAAGACCAAATAGCCGGGAATCTTCACAAGGAAGTACTTCAGCATGACCGATCCCGACGGATCGTGGCGGAAGTAATACTTGATCTTGTCGGTGATTTCCACAAGGAGGAACACGAGGATGAACCCCACGACGCACAACGCGAACACCTTCAGGAACTCAATCGTTATGTACCGATCAAGTATGGTCACGATCTTACGGGTCCCCTGACGGCAAGTACCCACCCATTGGCGAGGAGATAGCGGACGGTGCGCCGTATACCGTCTTGTACGGATATGCGGGGGGAGAAGCCGACCCGTTTAATTTTCGAGATGTCCAAGTGTACCAACGGACTGTCGCCGACCCATCCCCGTATCCCTCCGGTGAATTCATACGCGACGTTTCTTAGTCCCATCTCTTCACAGACTATGTCGGCCGCCTCCCGCACCGTAACGTAGGACTCATGACCGAGGTTGATCACGTTCTTAAGGTCTTTCAAACGGTCGACGGCCAGGAAGATCCCTTGTATACCGTCTTCCACGTCCAGGTAGGATTTTTTCTGATTGCCGTCCCCTAATATTTCGAGGCGAGTCGGGTCGGCCCGCAACTTATTCACGAAATCAAAGGCCACCCCATGGGAGTACCGTTCCCCCATCCAGGAGACGAACCTGAAAATGTGGCTTCTAATGCCGAAATACTCCCCATAGGCTTGGATGTATGCCTCTGCGGCCAGTTTAGATGCGCCGTAAACGGAGGTCTGAACCGGAGCATAGGATTCAGGGGTCGGAAATAAGTCCGGCTCCCCGTAGACCGCCGCGGAACTTGTAAACACGATTTCCTTGACGTCATTCAACCGCATCGCCTCGAGCACTCCGAAGGTCCCGATTACGTTCCGCTCCAAATCGACCTTGGTGTCGGCCTTACCGCCGCGTACGTCCGCGTTGGCTGCAAGATGAAATACCGACGTCACGCCTTTCATGGCGTCCATAAGGGCTGCTTGATCGAGAATGTCTCCTTCGACGAAAACGGCTCGTCCCGATGCCAGCGCACCATCCAAGTACCTGACGGATCCTGTGGACAGGTTGTCGAATACGATTACTTCTCCGCCGCGTCGCACGAGCTCGTCAACTACGTGGCTCCCGATAAAACCGGCGCCCCCCGTT
>JAZDOF010000587.1:0-2920 GCA_043799015.1 Pseudomonadota bacterium
CCCACCACCCCCAGGAATTCGTAGCCGGCGTCGTCGAGTGCCCTTTTTATGGGAGGCAGCACGGCGGCTTCACCGGCATGGGACACGGTTGCATGTCCGGAAGCCAGGTTGACGGAAGCGCCCGTGACACCTTGAATCCCGCTGAGGAGTCTCTCGACGCGTCCGACGCAAGCCGCGCAGCTCATGCCTCCCACTGAGATGACGGTCTTGTTGACGGAAACGGACCGAAGCGCAGCCTCCTCGCCCTGGTAGCCGAGCTCCTCGATGCGGAGCAGGATGGCACGGGAATCGATCGAGGCCGGATCGTATTCCACCGTTGCCCTCTCGACGGCGAGGTTGACCGACGCCTCACTCACTCCCGGCAGTTCCGCCAGTCCTCGCTCGACTCTGCGAACGCACGCGGCGCAACTCATGCCTCTCACATTAAACGTGCTTTTAGCCAATCGAAAAACCCGCCTTTTCGACGGCCCGTTTCAACTCGGCGTCGTCAACGGGCTTGGTCTCGGAAAAGACGGCCTCGCCTTTCTTGAGGTCAACGGTCAAGTCTTTGACCCCATCGACTGAGTCCAGTGCTTTGGTTACAGCGGCAACACAGTGATTGCACGACATTCCTTCTATCTTAATGGTTTTCATTGTATATCCTTCAATGATGAGGGCCGTTGCGGCGTCCGGAATCGGCTCGGCCCCGCATTGCGCGTCTTTCCGAATCCGGTTCTAAACCATGTTCGCTCTACGTTTCCAACATGCAATGATCCCGTCCTTGCCGAACATCAACTGAACAAGTTCCCAACCCTCTCGGCCTTGAACGTTAAGGGCCTCCGCCAAGTTGGTCGGCTCGGCCCCGGGCACTTCGGAAATACTGCAAGAGCCGGCCTCGGAGCAGAAATAGACCAGCTTTCCGAACGACTCTCGTCCGTGGGTGGTGAAACGGTACTCGAATTGGTCCATGGTGCGATCTCCCGGTAAATGACCTAGTGAATAGGGCCTTTATTTTGATTACGCACTTTCCGGTTGATTAGCAACCCGGCCCTTCGGTTATCCCGTAACAGGCTTCTTCACAGGACCTGCCGCCACAAGGTACAGCAGTCTCGCATCCGGGGCCAACCCCAGGTAGAGGGCGGCCTCAACGTCGTAGAACGCGCCGATACCGCAACAACCAAGGCCCAAGGATGTGGCGGTCAGGTACAGGCGCTGCCCCAGTCGGCCGGCGGTCAGCATCGCGTAGCGGTAGCCGCGAGGACCGTATGCCTCGTCAAGGAACCTCAAGTCGGCCATGAAGACAAAATGGAGAGAACAACGTGCCAACCAAGCTTGATTCAAGCAGATGTCGGCCATGTTCTCGGTCGTGGGCCGTACGGTCGTTTTATGAATAATCCCGCGTACCGTATCCAAGACGTAGAATCCGTTTGCGAGGCTCTCCAATCCGTGGGCGATGAACCCCACCGCCACAAACGCCGCCTCGGGATGCCCCTCCTTGTCCTTTGAGGAACCGCCTGCCGCGAGCGATCCCACCAGAGCCTGAAAAGTCTTCCCATCGAGCGGTCTTTGCGTGTAGTTCCGGCGTGACCTTCTACCAAATACCGACTCGGAGTACGTCAGAACCTCCGGCCAAACAGGCTCCGATACCATGGGCGTCCCCTGGCCGAGGTCAAGGCCCAATCGATCAGTCATGGGCTTCAAGGGCTCCGGCGGTAGCTTCTTCATTTCCGATGCCCTGTGGATTTCGAGGATGGCAGGGTACTCGAACTCCCTATCCGATACTTTGCAGGCTTCCTTGACTCCGATCGGCAGCGAGGACGGCGGGGCGCAGCTTCGTTCGGCCTCCCTGGTGCGTCCCCAGGCCATGGCCACGGCAAGACAAGCTTCGCGCTCGGAATCGAGTCCCAAGAATTCGCCGGCCGCATCGTCGTTGAAGTCGTATGTCATCCGAAATCTCAATCCCGTTGCGGAACATGCGAGGGACAAGTTCTCGGCGAGATGGCCCGTATCGAGCAGATGGTACCTGTACGCACGGTCCCTATACTTCCATGAGCTTCGGAAGAAGACGGCAGTTAGGAAAAAAACAACCGTCGGCTCAGTGTCCGGTGAAATCCCCACGGTCTTGGCGACCATAGCCCCGGTATCGCCCGAGCGCAGCCGAGTAAGGCTTTGGGATTGTACGGCATGATGGAACAGGCCGTCATCCAAGCCGCGGATGCCGTGGGCGGCGAGGTAACACTCGAACGGATAGAGCGCCCCGGCCGAGGCGACGCTGCGATAATGGAAGTATGCCCCGCCGTGCTTCGTCCTCGCGGTGATCGCATGGGTCGACCACAGGAGCCGGGAAAGACGTTCGAGGTCCATTTCCACGTCGGAATAGTCGGCCGTGGCTCGTTGTATCACCGCGGACAGGGGTTCATCAGGACCATCCATCGGTTGAGGCAGCTCCACGGTCTCAAGGCCGCAGTATCGCTTGAAGGGGTCGGGCTGCGTACCCCAGTCCAACGCGTGCCCGGCAATCCGGTGACGATCGTAGCTCGTCAGATCGTGGTAAGTTCTTCCGGATATCTTCAATTGCCGTCTCCAGGGCGAACGGCTTTCCTCGGTCTTGATGACGAATCATCAAGGCCGCGGAAGCCGGAGGCGTGGGCGTAATCGTTCACCTATGTTCTTACTGGAACCGGAGGGCCTGCGTCCGGTACCGACCTCCCTATCCCCGGGCGAGGGGACAAGGAATCAGGACTCCCCGTTCCATGGGGGCAAAGGGGGTAGGTGTGGGGTGGTGAGGGGCACGGCGAACAATTACTTGGGGGGTCTTCATCCACCCCAGGGCATATGGGCATAGACTTGGGATAGTTTGTCGCGGTAGTCTCGAAAGAATCTCGCGTGTTCTTTCTCCCAACGAGACAACATCTCCAGCGCATCCTTGGCCTTTCCGGAG
>JAZDOF010000589.1:0-6256 GCA_043799015.1 Pseudomonadota bacterium
TCATGTGGTCATATTCCACCGGCTGTTCCTCACAGCAAAGACCGACAGAGAAATCCCCCCAACCCCTCTTTAGAAAAGGGGGGAGGATTCGGTCTCTTACCCCCCCTTTGTAAAGGGGGGCAGGGGGGATTTCTTCTTCTACCTGTCACCCCTTCCCCATACTTGGGGAAGGGGACGGGGGGATGGGGAGGGTCGCACCTGAGGCTTGGCTTCTCCTCAACGTGAGATCGTGGTGAACGCTCACCGTATCGGACTTCAACCCCGCCTCGATGGATCCGGATCCCTACCGCCACATCGGGGCTTGGTACATCGGCACACAGGGCATTGGATACATGGGAACGCACGGCTGCTTCACCCGAGGCTGAGATTTCTTCTTTTCGGGCTTTTCCTGCTTTTTCGCGTCTTTGGGTGCAGGAAGGGTCTTGGGGGCGACCCGTGGTTCGGGCTTTTTCACGTCTTGCTTCATGGGTGCCGCTTCGGGCTTGGGGGGCTCGGGGGCCTTTTCTTTTGGGGCCGCCTTGGTCTCAACGGCAGCAGGCGCGGCGGGAGGTTCGGGCTTTTTAGCTTCCTGCCGTTTCGGCTCGGCCGGTACGGGCGCTTGAGGAGCGGGTTTAGGTATAACCTGAATCGGGGGGGCCGGCTGCTTCACTTCCGGTTCTTTCGGCGGCGCGCTCTTGGCCGCGAGGGGCACCGGAGGTTGTGCCACGGCCGGCGCGGGCGCAGGCGTGGGTTGAGGAGCGGGCTCGGGCTTCTTGGGTTGCACGGGCGGGCTCAACGGGGCCGCCTTGGTCTCCGGTTCCGTAACGGGAGCGGATGGGGCCTTGGGTGAAACGAGCCCTTTCGGCTCTTCCATCATCCTGCGGGGTTCCTCCTTCGCCGGAGCACCCGAAGGAAGCGGTTTGGGGCCCGGTTCGACAACCGCGCGTGGTGCCGGTGCCGGCTCGGGGGTTTCGCGGACCGCAGTCGGGACTTGCTCCTTGGGCTGGGCCGGTGCCTCCTTGGGCGTCGGAGTATAATCGCGAATCACTACTTTGACGGGTCGCGGTTCCTTGGTTTCGGACGATTGCGGCACTACCTTCTTGATCGGAACGGAGCCGGGTACCGGGACCGGACTTGTGGAAGACACGCGCATGGATGGGTATTGAGCACTTTCCGGAAGAGCGGCTTTCTTGATCTGTCGGCTGGTCGCCGGCTTTTCCGTTTTCTGGGGAGTCAATTCCCAGCTTGCTCCCGACCATACCGAAGACACCGATGACTCCAATAGGCCCAGGCATGCTCCAACGAGTTCGCACGGGGCGGTGATGATCTGGGTTACGGCGCCCAATGCCCCATCTACGTATTCCCATTCGTCGGATTGCTTGGCGTAAAGCGGCTGAGCCGCGACTAGAAGACATACCACGGCTGCAACAATGATTCGGTTCATTGTAAACCCTCCCAATATTTGAAGGAATCGTTTAATGGTAACCGAACCGCGATGAAAAAGTCAATCCTGGATCCTTCCCTCCAATTGCAGCCTCAGTTCACGGTCGCCGAGGCCCCGGGACCAGCCTGCACCACCACTGTCGCTTTTTTCGGGCAAGGCGCCCGGACGTGAAAATGCGTGCCGTCGTTAAGACGCACCTCGGCGGCGATGAGATATCTTCGTTGCAGGTTCACGATGGGGCCCGGTCGAACACGCGGCCGCAGCTTTTGCCGAAAGGTTCTCCTCCATTCCGAACCACGTGTCGCGGACCAGGCAGCAAAATTCGAGTCTATGGTGCCGGCCACTTCATTATCGGCACCGTGCTGATACTGTTTTTCGGGCTACCCTCCATAACCCGATCGCTGTACGCCACATAAACCAGCACATTGCGCTTGCGGTCGAAGAAGCGCACAACCTGAAGCTTCTTGAACACGAGGCTGCGGTGCTCGTCGAAGACGCGTTCCCCGTCCTTGAGTTCGCCGACGATCTTGATCGGGCCGACCTGACGACAGGCGATGCCCGCGTCACTCGTATCCTCCGCAACGCCCAGTTGGCCCTGCACCCCTCCCGTTTCCGCACGGGAGATATGACAGGCGACACCCTCGACTTTGGGATCGTCGAAGCCGTCGATCACGATCTTGTCGTTGGGTCCCAGCCAGCGAAAGTTCGTGCTGACCGAGCCGGTCGTGCCGCGTTCGGGGCGACTGAAGACCCACCATCCCGAGAACACGATGATTATAAGGATTCCGCCGCCAATAATAATAGCGATCCTCTTCATGATGATCTTCCCTTCCTTGTGTGAATTTGCCCCCAACCTTGGAGCCGTTGGGGCTATTGAGCGATGGATGAGATGGTGGTCGGCCGGCGCACGTTATTCGATGAACGCGGCACGGGAACTCACGGCTACATACCGATCCTTACCGCCGTCGTCCGCCGGACCTACCCGGTCATTCTCCCGGTTCCCGCCTGTCAAGCGCTGGGCCGCCCATAATACCATTTCGCATGCAATCAGGTAATTCCGGATCGGTATCCAGGGAACGGGCGGGGATAAACCCCGCCCCAGATGTTTGTTTCGATTCACTCAACCGTTCAGGGTTCCCGCAAGTCTCAACGCGTGACACTATATTAGGCCTCGAAGAAGGCTATGGCCTGCCGAAGCTCGGCAAACCGATAGATGACGTAATCCGGTTCCACCCCTTTCGCAGTCTTCCTACCTTGGTTGGACGAAAAGAACACGGTCTTCATGCCGAACTGCTTCGCCCCGTAGATGTCGCGGTACATGTCGTTACCTACGAAAAGGACGTTCTCCGGCGGCAGGTCGAGCCCGCTCAAGGCCGCCTCGAAGATCCGTTTATCCGGCTTTCTGAAGCCGAAATCGCCGGAGATAATGATGGGCCGGAAATATGCCTCGATGCCCACCGCACGCATTTCAGGCAGCGCCCAGGCGCTCTGGGCGTCGGAAACGGCCGCAAGCTTGAAGCACGGCAGTAGTTCGTCCAGCACGGTCTTCACGTCGGGATAGAGTTGCAGGCGAAAACGCGAGATGCCACGGTACATCTCTGCGAGAAAGAGCGGCATCCACTCCAGTTTCTCCGCAGGCAAGGCACGGGAGATTTCCGGCCGGCGCCGGAGGAATTCCCGCCACAATTCCACGGCGTCGAACTCAGGGAAGGCCTCGCGGCTTGCCCCCCGAAGTTCATCCATGAGTCGGAAATACTCGTCACGCACTTCCCACCGGTGGACATATATTCCCTGGTACGTCAGGAAATGACTGATTCCTCGGTAGATTTCCTCGTTGCCTTCCTCTGTCCGGATATCGATAAGCGTGCCGTTGATATCGAAAAGGATTGCTTGGATGTTCATGGCAGTGCCCTGAGAATTTGTTTGGCTTCCTGTACGAGGCGCGATCGGTAGTTCCGGTCAATCCAAGAATTGCGCGCAATCCGCAGGAGGGTGATACCCATGTAGAAGGGCGTGCGCCGGGTGATGGCCGTGAAGGCGCTCATGCAATCCGGAAAGTGGCGGCAATACTCCCGGAGAAAATGCCCGATGAAGGGTTCGGCCGCATGGGGGTCGCCTTTGGCCTGGAAGAAGAAATGCTTGAGTTCGCCGCAGAGTCTTCCCAGGTCGAACACCCGATCGGCCCATTGCATCCTCTCCAGGTCGATAGCCATGACGTTGTTGCCGCTGCCGAACAGGAAGTTGGAAGGAGTGACGTCGCCGTGGACCAGCACCTCTCGGTCTTCCCACATGCAGCCCCGGCCGCGCCATGCCTCGCGCAAACGGTACAGCTCGTCTGAATCCTCCTGCCCCATGCCTCGCTTGACGATGAGCGAATTAAGCAACCGCCCCATATAGGCATGGCTGTGGTCGAAGTTGACCGGCCGATTACCGGCCGTACGGTTGTGCATGGAGGCCAGGAAATGGGCCAGGGCGGAGAGTTTGCGGTACAGCCGATCGCGCTTGCCCAGGTGGATGGCGTCGGTTATTACCGTACCAAGGATGTCGCCGGCAAGGTATTCCACCATGAGCACGCGGCCGATGGCTGCGTTGAATCCAAGGGGCTTGACCACGTAATGCGGGGGTGAATCGAGGCCCAGGCCGCGTAGGAACACGAGGTTGTTGTATTCCGTTTCCCCCGTCCTGTGCGTGCGGAGGTCCGGATTGCGGTGAGGAGGATGGAACTTGCCGACCAGCCCTGCTCCGCTGAGTTCTTCCTCGTACATGTACACGTGGCGGGAACATGCCGATTGGAACACGCGGAAGCCGGCGTGATGAGAAGAAACGCCCAACTGGGGAATGATGTGATCCCGCAGATATCCGTACAGTGGATCGTCGTGGGCAAGATGTCCGAGGTACCTGCCGATCATCGTCACGCTCCGAGCCTACAGAGGAATGATAACCGGCCGTCGTGCCCCGGATGGCGGTGCGGCGACGGCGGGGTCTTTTAGTTTACACCAATGCGCGCTCCGATAGGTAATCTCCCAATGCCGGCAGGGATGCGGGCATCCGTGCCGGTCCGATTACTCCCTTGAGGGCTTATTGGAGGTAATCATTCACTCTTGTGGGGCAGGAAGGAAAAAAAAAATGAGAGAGCGGTCCCCCGCCCGTGATCGCGCATAAAAAATAATGAAAAACCTCGTTGTTCTTGAGAGATCAAGAGGATAGAATGCTTTTGCTACAAAGACTCTATCACCAACGAGGTGCATCCATTATGGCGCAAGGAGTTCTTCCTTTCCAGTACGAAGTTGAAAAGAAGACCGGTGGAATGACGGCGCTGGCCGGATTGCCCACGTATCTGGAGTTTGGGCACGTGATGGGGTTGAGCAAAGCCATTGAAAATCGGCTTATGATTCGGTCAGGCGATCAGGGGTGGTCGGACGGTGAGACGGTGATGGCTCTGGTATTGCTGAATCTGGCAGGAGGCGAGGGTCTCAGCGACTTGGATATCCTGGAAGGAGACGAAGGGTTTTGTCGGGTACTTCGGGAGACGGTAGGATTCGGGAAATCACGCCGGGACGGACGAGCCCTGAGCAAGAGACTGCGCAAGGAGCAGAAGAGGTCGGTGGTGTCTCCTTCTTCGGCAAGCCGGTACCTGTATCATTTTCACGACCCTGAGCAAGAGAAGCTCAGGAAGGAGGGCACGTCCTTCATTCCTGTCCCGAACGAGTATTTACGTGCGATGATGCCGGCCAACGGTGATTTTCTCGGCTCTGTTCAGAAGCGGTGCCCTCAGGCAATAGCCACTCTGGATCTCGATGCGACGCTGGTGGAAACGAACAAGCGAGAAGCGCTCTACTGCTACAAAGGCCACAAGGCGTATCAGCCGTTGCAGGTGTATTGGGCGGAACAGGATCTTATTGTCCACACTGAGTTTAGAGACGGCAACGTCTGGGCAGAAACCGACAATCTTCGAGTCTTTCAAGAGGCCTTGGCCTTCCTTCCTGCCGGCGTGTCGAAGGTCTATCTGCGGTCGGATACCGCAGGATATCAGCATGACCTGATGCGGTTTTGTGCAAACCCGAATAAGCCTCGTTTCGGAGTCATCGAGTTCGCCATTGGGGCCAAGGTAAGCGAATCGTTCAAGCGGGCCGTGTCGGAGGTGGAGGAATCCGAGTGGTGTCGATTGTATCGCAGGACAAAGAAAGGCTTGATCGACACGGGCCAGGAATATGCGGAAGTATGCTTTGTCCCTGATGAGCCGGCTCGGAAAAAGGACGGTCCGGTATTCCGGTATGTGGCTATTCGAGAGGTTTTAGAGCAGCCGGCTCTTCCCGATATGGAAGAGCAGATTTCCCAGCCGTTTCCGACAATGAACTTCGGATCGGTGAAATACAAGGTGTTCGGGATTGTCACGAATCGTGACATCCCTGGGGATGAGCTGATTTGGTGGTATCGAGGGCGCTGCGGCAAGAGCGAAGAAGCCCATTCGGTCATGAAGGAAGATCTTGCTGGGGGGAGGCTTCCTTCGGGGTATTTCGGGGTAAATGCAGCATGGTGGCACATCATGATCCTGGCCTTGAACCTGAGTTCGGCGATGAAGCGCTTGGTTCTGGGGGGAACGTGGTTAGGCAAGCGCATGAAGGCCATACGGTTCTGGTTGATCAAGCTGCCGGGTCGTGTGCTGAATCGTGCTCGGATGCTGCGCGTTCGACTGGTTGGGGGGCATGGGTCGAACGAAGCACTCTTTGAAATGAGGAGGAAGATTCTGAGCCTTTGGGAATCAGGCTAGGCACGCCTGTATGTCGGTTAAATGAGGCGCAGTCCGGTGGTAAAGGACTGAACGGGGGGTGG
>JAZDOF010000594.1:0-3238 GCA_043799015.1 Pseudomonadota bacterium
CGGCAATGAGGCACTGCATCCGATGCAACAGTCGCTGATCGATGCACAGGGTTTCCAGTGCGGCTTCTGTACACCGGGGTTGACAATGACGGCGGCGGGGTTCGACGAGGAAGACCGCCGGGACCTGCCTCGCGTCCTCAAGGGCAATCTATGCCGTTGCACTGGATATCGCTCGATAGAGGACGCAATCAGCGGCATCAAATCCATAGAGGAACCCCAGCCGGGGGCGGCCTTCGGCAGCAGCGTCCCAGCGCCGGCATCGGCGGCAATCGTAACCGGAAAAGCTCGCTATACCCTCGACACGCACATGGACGGGCTGTTGCACCTGAAACTGCTCCGATCGCCTCATGCCCACGCGCGAATTCAGTCCATCGACAAGGAGCGCGCTCTGTCGGTGCCGGGCGTCCGGGCGGTCTTTACTTGGGAGGACGTCCCGCGGCTGCTGTTCACCGCGGCCACCCACGACGATTATCACTCCGACCCCAATGATACTTACATCCTGGACAACGTGGTCCGTCACGTCGGTCAACGCGTTGCAGCAGTGGTGGCGGACGACGAGGGGGCCGCCGAGGAGGGATGCCGCCGACTGAAGGTGGACTATCAATTGTTGCCGGCAGTCTTCGATCCCGAAGAAGCGATGCTCCCCGGCGCACCCGTTCTCCACGACAAGGGGGCGGAGTCCCGTATTCAGCGTCCGAGCCGAAATATCCTGCTCGAACTCCACGGAGGGGTCGGGGATGTCGAGGCCGGCCTAGCGGAAGCCGATGTCATCCATGAAGCGACCTATTTGACTCACCGCGCCCAGCATGCCCATCTGGAGACTCACTGCACGATCTCTTGGATCGACGACGACCGCCGTCTGAACGTCCGCACAAGCACGCAGACACCGTTCCTTACCAAAGCAAAACTGTGCTACCTCTTCAGCCTATATCCGGATAGCGTACGCGTCTTCTGCGAGCGAGTCGGCGGCGGTTTCGGCGGGAAGCAGGAAATGGTGACGGAGGATATTTGCGCCTTTGCCGCGATCAAGACAGGCAGGCCGGTGAAGCTCGAGTATACCCGTGAGGAACAGTTCTTCGGCGCCACGACGCGACATCCGATGAAGATCCATGTGAGGGCCGGGGCCAAACGCGACGGCACCCTGACCGCTATCCAGTTGCGTATCCTTTCAAACACGGGCGCCTACGGCACGCATGGCGGTTCCACACTCTTCCATTCCACGGGCGAATCGGTTGGAGTCTATCGGTGCCCGAACAAGAAGATCGACGCGTACGCGGTTTACACCAACATGGTCCCTGCGGGGGCTTTTCGCGGTTACGGATTAACGCAGACCATCTTCGCGGTGGAGTCCGCTATGGGTGAGCTGGCCCACGGCTTGAACATGGACCCCGTCGAGTTCCGACATCGTAACGTCATACGCCCCGGGGATCCGATCACGTCCCTGAGCCTGGAGCCGCACGATTTGGAGTACGGGAGCTATGGCCCGGACCAGTGCCTCGACCTGGTGCGCGACGCGCTGGGTAACGGCAAGGGACTTGCCGGCCCCGAGGGAGACGAGTGGCTGGTCGGGAAGGGCGTCGCTCTTGCCATGATTGCTTGTGCACCGCCCACCGAGCATCGTTCCGAGGCTTGGCTCAGTCTGGAGCCGGATGGTAAGTACCATTTGGCCGTCGGGTCACCGGAATTCGGCAACGGTTCAACCACGGTCCGCCACCAGATCGCGGCCACGGTGCTCGGCACGTCCCCGACGAACGTGATCTCCATCCAGTCCGACACCGACCGCACGGGCTACGATACCGGGCCCTTCGGCAGCACCGGGACGACGGTAGCCGGAAAGGCCGTGCATGAGGCGGCCAAATCCCTGCGGGATCGCATCCTGGATTTTGCGGCCGTGCATTCCGGCGTAGGTCGCGACAAATGCCGGCTGGAACCGGACGCCGTGATCTGCGATGGCGCCCGGATTAGGTTGGTTGATCTTGAGAAGGCCGCACAGCAGGCGGGGCACACTCTGCGGGTCGTAAGAAAGGCACATGGAACGCCGCGCTCGGTCGCCTTCAACGTTCATGGTTTCCGCATAGCGGTCCATCGCGTTACAGGGGAAATCAAGATCCTCCAGAGCGTTCACGCAACGGATGCCGGGGTGGTGATCAATCCGCGGCAACTCCGGGGACAAGTCGAGGGAGCTATTGCTCAGGGACTGGGATGGGCCCTTTACGAAAGAATGGTTTTCGACCGGGAAGGACGGGTCGTCAATCCGACGTTCCGCAACTACCGCATCCCCGCCTATGCCGACATCCCGCGTAGCGAGGTCTATTTTGCTCGGACAACGGATGCTTTCGGTCCACTGGGCGCCAAGAGCATGAGCGAAGCGCCGATCAACCCGGTGGCCCCGGCACTGGCCAACGCATTGGCCGATGCCGTGGGCATCCGCTTTCATGATCTTCCTCTAGCCCCCGATCGCATCTACGGTGTCATTTTCGCGAAGCACGGACGGGCCCAGCCGGGCGGGCACGAAGACCCAGTGCATTAGGTTTATACCGGTTGCCGAAAGTTTTGTCCGATACGTCCAAATCCCCCCTTACCGGGAGCCCGGCAAGGGGGGGGGGTGGAATACTCCATGAGGACGCATAATTACCCCCCTTTTGTAAAGGGGGGCGGGGGGGGATTTATAACGGGAAGCTAAGACGTCGGCCGAGCCGTCAAGCGGACATTGATTCCGGCAACGGATATATCAATACCGCCCAAGCTCTTCCTTGACTCGAACCAAGTCCTCGACCGTGGGAGGAAACGGAAAATTTCGTATGCCGTCACCCGGCTTTTCGTTCCCGTACGGCCTGTTGCAGGCCACCTTGCCGTCCGGACCCGGACACCCCGAAGTCTGAAAGGGGTCACCGGAGTTGATCACGCTTTCCAGTTCGGCCTTTTCAACGCCGAAATCGACTATTCGATCCGAGCCGTCGAAGGCCATATGCTTGATCCCGATCTTATCGTTGTCGATTAACCACCTGGCGAGCTGGATTCGGCGGTAAGTTCCGATCGGGGGAGGCGTGCATTCGGCCATCGCGGAACCGGCTTCAGGAAAAAACGAGAACAGGTGCGTAAATCCGCCTAACTCGCGTGCCCGGGACATTGTTTCGACAAATTGGCGCTCGGTCTCCCCCAGGCCGCATATTAGGTGAACCCCCGCCATGCCGTGTCCGAAAACTTCGAGGCTCTTCTCGTAAACCGCCCAATACCG
>JAZDOF010000624.1:0-3354 GCA_043799015.1 Pseudomonadota bacterium
CTCCGCTTATGTTCTCTTCGTAACGGTTGGTGATCTCGCCTTCGACTTCCTCCGGAGCCGCGCCGGGGAACTTGGTGTGTACTACGAGTTGTGGACGTTCCGTGTCCGGCTTGAGTTCCACGACGAGAAAGTTCAAGCACACGTAGCCGAAAACGAAAACGAGGAGAACGCGCACTATTACGGTGATGGGAAAACGCACAGAGGATTCGGCTATATTCATTCCGTATCGTCCTGAAAGTTCATCCGGCCGACAGGCAGCACACCTTGGAGAGTGCCATGAAGAAGGCCTTCCCGCAACTCCCCATCCGTAACGCGTCCGCACTCTGCCGGGCATTTGTCCTTTTTGTATCATTTCCCGAAGCTAAGAACGCTATAATGGCCAAGCAACGGAAGGGGTTCCCGTGAAGCCTTCGGACCGAGGCGGCGGGAGATGCCGATTTCGGTTGGGAAGCAACACGCAGCACGATGTACTTGATTTCATAGGCCCGTGACCAATGTCTTAAGGCTCCGGACCGGGCGTCCAAAGCGTGTCGCACTTACCTTGATTCAAGTCGGTAACAAGATTTTCCGGAGGAGACTATGAAGAATACCTTACTACTAGCGATTATCATCAGCCTTTTATCCGTAATTACCCCATGCCCTTCGGGTTGGGCGGCCGACAAGAGCGGCGGCACGGAGGACAAGCTGAAGGCCATGCGACGGGACCTGGCCGATCAACTACCCGAACTCCGTCGTGAAATCGAGGAAAAGCTCCCCATGCTGAGACAAGCGGTTGAAGAGCTGATGAGGCGCTTGGAAACGGAAAGGGGACGCCTAATGGGCAAAGTGGACCAGTTGGAACGGGAAAAGGAGACCCTGGCCAGGAAGATCGATTCGCTCGAGTACAAGGTGCAGACGTTGGAGCAAAAGGTCGTGAATCTTCAGAGCGCGCTGACCTTGCCGACAAGGCCGTAACGGTGCGCGTCGAAGACCGGACGCCTCGGCCTCCGACGCGGCGGTCTCGATACGGCCCGACGTCTTAGTCCCCTCGGAGCTTTAGGTGCGGCCATAGGTTCGAATAGTCGTCCGTCCAAACGGCACGGGAACTCGAACCTTCGCTCAAGCGGACCCAGCGAGGGGTGGCGGCTAGACAGGCCAAGTCGCCGGAATTGCGAGCCATTACCGCCCAGCGGGAATTATCCGACCAGAACTTGTCCGTACGGTGATCGCACGTCAATGCTTCGAGCTTGGCGTCGGACGCCAACCCGGCCAGAACGGGTTTCAGGTCCAGGTGGCGGTTGGTGAAGTGAACCGCCAAGAGGCCGGAGGGCGCAAGCTTGTTGACATACATCATCACAGCTTCCTTGGTGAGAAGGTGGACTGGGATCGAGTCCGACGTGAACACGTCCAGCACGAGGAGATCGAAACTGCCGTCCCGTGCCTGGGCGAGGGAAAGCCTGGCGTCGCCCATAACGATATCGGTCTTTGCCGGGCAGTCTTTGAGAAACGTGAAAAAACCGGAATCCCGAGCGAGGAAACGAACTAGCGGGTCTATCTCGTAGAATACCAGGTGGTCTTCCTTGACTGCGTAACAGGCTATTGTCCCCGCGCCCAAGCCGGCCGACCCGATGGAGCGTCCGGTGGAACGAGGCGCAATACACCCAAACACGTCACCAAGGGGACCTTCACGGCTGTAGTACGAGGTTGGTTCAAGTCTACCCTTGGGATGGAGAAGCTGCTTGCCGTGATCGGCAGTTCCGCTTACCAACACCACCATGGCCGGATGCCGGGTCACCTTGGTCACACCGAAGAAATTCCTGCCGGAGAACAAGGTCTGATCCCAAGTTCCCCCGGTGGCAAGGCCCACCGCCAGTAGTGCGACCGTTGCCCATCCCAGGCGCAACGATCCGCCTGAGAAACGATATGCCGCCAGAGCCGCCGCCACCGCTATATCCGTGCGGTACTGAGGCATAAGAACGCCACCCAGCCACTCTTGAAGCCCCCATACGAGAGCCCCGAGTCCCAGTCCGAAAGCGGATGCATAAACAAAATCATTAAGTCGATACCGAATCGCACGATCCGGTGAACACGAGTCCGAAACCACCAAGGCCGCCAACGCGAGCGAGATGGGGTATTCGGTGAGATGGCGGAAGACCATCGGGGCGATAATCGCGTTGAAGATGCCCCCGATCATGCCGCCAAAGGACATCCAAAGGTAAAAGGCGGTAAGATCCCCTGCGCGGGGTCTCAGCCGTACCAGCTCACCGTGGCAAACCATGGACGTGGTAAATAAGACCAAGCAGTTGATGGGAAGCATCAAAGCCAAGCCCCGTTCAAACTGCCAGTAAGACAAGATAACGAGCGACAAGACAATGAGAGGATGAATGCTCCGGACAACGCCCTGCGGGATGACCTGCCTTGGACTGAAAACCAACACGAACGACATCAAATAAATGGCGAGGGGGATTACCCACAGAAGCGGCACCGCGGCGATATCCATGGTAACATATGAGGTTACGCTCTGGAGAAGAGCAGAGGGCACGGCGGCAAGGACCAGCCATGTTATCGGCCTGTTCTTTTCCTCCAAGGGGGCCGCCGTTTCAAGGAAGGGTACGTTCGTTTCCGTTACTTTCAAGAGGGGCCGGGCAACAGCGCAGAGTAGGAGGACCAGGGTAGCGTAGCCGGCCCCCCATGCCCAAGCTTGATCGGAAAGGGTCAAATGGGGTTCCGCCAAAATCGGGTAACCGAGCAATCCGAGAAGGCTGCCCGCATTGCTTGCCGCATAGAGGAAGTAGGGATCCTTTGCGGACGGGTCTCCCGTATGTGTGAACCAACTCTGAAGCAGCGGTGCCGTTGCCGATAGAAGCACGAACGGGAGTCCGACGGACACGGTCAATATAACTAAGAGCCACGGGATGGGGCTGGTCTCCGTAGGCGCGGGCATGCCCGCGTAGATGTGAACCGGGAGGAATGCCGCCGCCGCCAGTACCAGGCACAAGTGAAGGGCAATTTGTAGCCGCAGGCCGGCAAGTCGCGCCTGACCATGCGCGTACAGGTAGCCCAGGAGCAACGCGGATTGAAAAAACACGAGACATGAGTTCCACACGGCGGGTGCTCCGCCCAGAACGGGAAGCAGCATCTTCCCGACCATGGGCTGAATCCAGAGGGTGAGTGTAGCGCTCAATAAAAGCGCAAAGGCAAACAACAATCTCATGGGATCCAATCTCCCGCCTTGGAGTATTAGCGACCTTGATGAGTAACCATTCACTTACGAGGGGGAAATTCCAATCTCACCGTGGCGCAGGCTTTCTAGCCTGCGAATTTTCTTAGTGCGATCTCGGCAGGCTGGAAAGCCTGCCCCACAAGAGTGAATGG